>NZ_JBICII010000117.1:0-67014 GCF_043101865.1 Pseudomonas sp. zjy_15 | reverse complement strand
ACACAGGCCGTCGTAGGAGCGGGTTCACCCGCGAAAGGGCCGGCCCTGCTGGCCAATTTCCACCCGCCGTTCCCCGTCGCCGCCGCCACCGTATTCGCGGGTAAACCCGCACCTCAAGGTGGCCGTGTAAACCTACGAAAAACGGGGCATGCCATTACTGGCATGCCCCGTTTTCATACAGCTGATGCGACTCAGGCGACCTTGACGATCCAGCCTGCTGGTGCTTCTACATCGCCGCTCTGGATGCCGGTCAGCTCGTTGTAGAGCTTCTGGGTAACCGGGCCGACCTTTTCCAGGTCGTGGAACACGTGCAGCTTGCCGTTGTACTCGATGCCGCCGATCGGGGTGATCACGGCTGCGGTACCGCAGGCACCGGCTTCGACGAAACGGTCCAGCTTGCTGATCTCGACATCGCCTTCGATCACGGTCAGGCCCAGACGCGATTGCGCCAGCTCCATCAGCGAGAGGCGGGTGATGCCTGGCAGTACCGAGGCCGATTTCGGGGTAACGAACTCGTTGTTGGCGGTGATGCCGAAGAAGTTGGCCGAACCGACTTCCTCGATCTTGGTGTGGGTCAGCGGGTCGAGGTAGATGGCATCGGCGAAGTTGGCCTTCTTCGCTTCAGCGCCCGGCTGCAGGCTGGCAGCGTAATTGCCACCGACCTTGGCCGCGCCGGTGCCCTGCGGGGCAGCACGGTCGAAGCTGGAAATCTGGAAGCTGTGCGGCTTCATGCCACCCTTGAAGTACGAACCAACCGGGATGGCGAACACCGAGAAGATGAACTCGGGGGCGGTGCGCACGCCAATGTTGTCGCCGGTGCCGATCACGAACGGGCGCAGGTACAGGGCGCCTTTGCCGTGCGGTGGCACGAACTTTTCATTGGCCTTGACCACTTGCTTGCACGCTTCGATGAACACATCGGTCGGCACGTGCGGCATCAGCAGGCGTGCGCAGCTGCGCTGCATGCGGGCAGCGTTCTGGTCCGGGCGGAACAGGTTGATCGAGCCGTCCTTGCAACGGTAGGCCTTCAGGCCTTCGAAGCACTGCTGGCCGTAGTGCAGGGCCGTGGAGCCTTCACTGATGTGCAGTACGTTGTCTTCGGTCAGGGTGCCCTTGTCCCACTCGCCATTGCGCCATACGGACAGGTAGCGTTTGTCGGTCTTGATGTAGTCGAAACCCAGCTTGTCCCAATTAATGCTTTCGTTGCTCATGACACCCTCATTGTCTTGCAAGTGCCCGATCGCTCGGGCTGCTGTTATATGCGCACCATGCCACCTTAATACATCCTTGGCGGATCGGGAACGGCCAGTCACGAATTGATAGGCTGCGATGCTTTTTTTTCGGTTTCTACAACAGCAAGTACTCATCCAGCGCCAGGTTTTCCAGCAATACCACATCATGGGACGCCACTATCAGCGCCCCGCGAAACTGCCCAAGCATGTGTTCCAGGGCTGTCAGCGATGGCAGGTCCAGGTGGTTGCCAGGTTCGTCCAGCAGCAATAGATCGAGCGGCCGTTCGCGGTACAGCACGGCGGCCAGCGCCGCCTTCATACGCTCACCGCCGCTAAGCAGGCCACTGGGCAGTTCGATACGGGCCGCATCCAGGCCCAGTTGCGCCAGGCGGCTGCGCAATTTCCCCTGGGCCATCGTCGGGTTGGCTTGGCGTAGGTGTTCGAGCACGCTACGGTTGCCTGCCAGTGTGCTGCAGTGCTGGTCGAGCAGGGCGGTCTCACCACTGAGGCGCACATTGTCGGGCGATGCCGGCAATTCCCCATTCAGCAGCCTGAGCAGGGTAGACTTGCCACTGCCATTGGCGCCGATCAGCCCTACGCGCTGGCCCAGGCACAAGCGCAGGTCAAGCGCTTTACGGGTGCCATGGGGCAAGCAAAGTGCCTGCAACGCCAACACTTCTCGGCCCGGATGACGCTGAGGTGTGGGCGTGTGCAAGGTAATAGCGCTGTCTTGCTCCACCTCGCGGGCGGCGTCACGCACTTTGCCCATAAGCGTTTGCCGAGCATCGCGATGCTCGCGGCGCTGCTTGCCGGCAGTGGCCTGGCTGCGCTCCTGCTTGCGGTCGACCAGAATCTTGGCCTGGTTGGCGTGCTTGGCTTGGCGCCCGGCCCGGGCCTGATGGCGCTCCAGGTCTTCGCGTTGGCGCTGCAGTTCACGGGCCTGTCGTTGCTGCGCCTGCTTCAGCCGGGCAAGTTGCTGCTGGGCCTGCGCCGTCTGGTTGGTTTTTTGCGCACTATAGAGGCTGTAGTTGCCACCATAGGCCTGCAAGCCCAGGCTGGATAGTTCGACAATGCGTGCCATGTGCGCCAGCAGGCTGCGGTCGTGGCTGATCACCAGCAAGCCACGGTCCCAGGCTTCGATCATGCTCAGCAACTGGGCGCGGGCGTTGCTGTCCAGGTGATTGCTTGGCTCGTCGAGGATCAGGTAATCGGCACCGCTGAGCCACGCGCCAATCAGTGCCACGCGCATGGCTTGGCCACCGCTCAGGGTCCGAGCGGGCTGGCGCCAGTCAAGTTGACCCAGGCCGTGGCCCTGAAGCTGCAGCTGCAATTGCTCGCGCATATCCCAGCGCTCGCCAACGGTGTCGAAATCCTGGGGCTCGATGCTGCCTTGCTCGATGCGCTCCAGCGCCGCAATCACCGGTCCCACTTGGGCCAGGTCGGCCAGCGTGGCGCTGCGCTCGATGACTTGCTGGTCCAGCAAATGGACAGGTCCGAGGCGCCGACAATGGCCGCTGCTCGGTTCACGCTGGCCGGCAAGAATCTGCCCTAGCAGGCTTTTGCCCACGCCATTGCGCCCGACCAGGCCGGTGCGGCGTTGGTCGAAGGTTTCGTTGAGGTTGCTAAACAGCGGCCTGCCATCAGGCAAGGCCAAGGAGACGCTGTCCAGCGTCAGAATCGACGTGTTCGTCATGCACAACTCCACAAATGCCGCGACATCTCCGGTACGAACCGGAGGCTGAAGACTGGCCGTCGAACAGACGGCGGCATCAATGGCGCATTGGACGAACACCTCGTAATTTAGAGACTGCGTAGCCTAACGGCCCTCTGGGGCCGGGTAAAGCACCGGCTGCCGGTTGGGGCTCAGCGCTGCGTCTGCAAGCGCTTGGCCCAGTCTCCGCCGTGGCCGTGCGCGCAGGCTTCTTCACTGTCGAATCGCACATGCCAGGCCGGATGGTCCAGCTCAATGCCGGCTTGCTCCAGCGCCAGGCCGGTAAGCGCCAGCATGCGCGCCTTCGCATCACCGACCACGGCCGCTGCCTTGTCGGCCTCTTGCTCGAATACCCAGGTGATACGCAGGCTGCTCGGAAAGTCCTCGGGGTCGAGGCGATGGGTAAGCCAACTGAAGCCGACAATCTCCGCCTTGGCGGTTTCGCAGGCATCGGTCAGGCATGCCACCAACTCCCGCTCCAGGCGGCCTATTTCGCGTTTGCCCAATGCCTTCATGGGTTGGCCTCGTCATCGATCTGCTGGCAAAAGCGCAGGCGGTTGCCGAACGGGTCCCGCCCTTGCATCTGCAGAAAATCCAGGTAAAAAGCCTTGGCCTTGTCGGCCGAGAATATGCGCAGTACAGGTATGGCGGGGGCGAGGGGCATGGTGCGTCCTTGACCGTGGATAAGGCGCCACTGTAGCGCACTTGCGCCCAGCGTTGTCGACCGGCCCCGCAGCAATGGTTGACCACCCGCCAGCCACTGCGTAGCCTTGCCACTTCGAGGTTCTTCGGCCTGGCCGAAGCTAAGACGGGAACGCGGTACAAGCCGCGGCTGCCCCCGCAACTGTAAGCACCGACAACGGATCGACACAGCCACTGCGCCAGCGCGCGGGAAGGCGTCATCCCGCCAGCCCGCCGTTCGACTGAACGGGGCATGGAACGGTGCAAGCCAGGAGACCTGCCTCGTCACGTTTTCGACTTTCAACCGGGCGGGGTGATCCGGTGGCGAACAAGCCCGGCCAGCCTGGCCTGCGGCTGTCGTCCTGCATGCCCGCGCCACACTGCCAAGGGCAATGCGACATGAAAACACTGGCCAAGCTCCCCGTCACCATCGTCACCGGCTTCCTCGGCTCGGGCAAGACCACCTTGCTGCGCCACATGCTCGACAACGCCCAGGGCCGCCGCATTGCGGTGATCGTCAACGAATTTGGTGAACTGGGCATCGATGGCGAAATCCTCAAGCAGTGCAGCATCGGTTGCACCGAGGAAGAAGCCAGCGGCCGCGTCTACGAGCTGGCCAACGGCTGCCTGTGCTGCACCGTGCAGGAAGAATTCTTCCCGGTGATGCGCGAGCTGGTGGCCCGCCGTGGCGACCTCGACCACATCCTCATCGAAACCAGCGGCCTGGCCCTGCCCAAGCCATTGGTACAAGCGTTCCAGTGGCCGGAAATCCGCAACGCCTGCACCGTCGATGCGGTCATCACCGTGGTCGACAGCCCGGCCGTGGCCGCTGGCACCTTTGCCGCCTACCCGGACCAGGTCGATGCCCAGCGCAAGCTCGACCCTAACCTGGATCATGAATCGCCCCTGCACGAGCTGTTCGCTGACCAGTTGGCCAGTGCCGACCTGGTGGTGTTGAACAAGGCTGACCTGATCGACGCCGAAGGCCTGGCCAAGGTGCGTGCCGAGGTGGCCGAAGAACTGCCGCCGGCGGTGAAAGTGATCGAGGCCAGCAGCGGCAAGCTGCCACTGGAGGTGCTGCTGGGCGTGGGTGCCGAGTCCGAGGCGCATATCGATGGCCGCCGAACCCACCACGATTCGCACCACGATGGCGACGATCATGACGATCATGACCACGACGCTTTCGACTCCATCTCCATTGACCTGCCTGAAGCCGACGAAAGCCTGCTGCTCGATGCATTGACCCAGCTGGTGGTGGAGTTCGGTATCCTGCGCGCCAAAGGCTTCGCCGCCATCCCGGGCAAGCCGATGCGCCTGCTGGTACAAGGCGTGGGCACCCGTTTCGACAAGCACTTCGACCGCGCCTGGCGCGCCGACGAGCCGCGCATCACCCGCCTGGTGCTGATTGGCCAGGACCTCGATGCCGCCCAGCTGGAAGCGCGCCTGCGCCAGGCGCTGGGCGCCTGACCCATGCACCTGCTGCGGACCCAGCCCGGTGGATTCGTACCGGATGACAGCATTGCCGACCTCGGCCAGACACCCGCCGAGCTGGTGATTCTCTGCAGCGGCGATTCACACCTGGCATTGCTCGCCGACACCGCCGAGCAATTGCCCGAAGACTTTCCCAGCCTGCGCCTGGCCAACCCGATGCAGGTGCAGAACCATGCCTCGGTCGACCTGTATGTCGACCAGGTGCTGCGTCACGCCAAGGTCATCCTGGTGTCGCTGCACGGTGGCGTTGGCTACTGGCGCTACGGCGTCGAACAACTGGTCGAGCTGGCCGCCCGTGGCGTGCAGCTGATTCTGGTGCCGGGCGATGACCGCCCGGACCCGGAACTGACCAGCCTGGGCAACGTCCGCGGTGAGCAGGCCGAGCGGCTTTGGCATTACCTGCGCCAGGGCGGCAAGGCCAATGCCATCAACCTGTTCAACTGCCTGGCCAGCCAGTGGCTGGGCCGCGACTATGCCTGGGACGAGCCGCAGCCTTTGCCGCGCACCGCGGTATATCACCCCGCCAAGGGCAGCGCGACACTCGAGGACTGGTACCCGCACTGGCACCCCGAGCAGCCAGTGGCGCCGCTGCTGTTCTACCGTTCGCACCTGCAAGCGGCCAATACCGCGTTCATCGACGTATTCTGCCAGCGCCTGCAGGCTGCCGGCCTGAACCCGTTGCCGATCGCCGTGGCCAGCCTCAAGGAAAGCGCCTGCCTGGAACAGGTCGAAGCCTGGCTGGACGAGGTCGGCGCCGAAGTGCTGGTCAATACCACCGGTTTCGCCTTGTCCAGCCCCGAGCGCCCCAACCTGCGCCCGTTCCGCCGCGACATCCCGGTGCTTCAGGCCATCTGTGCGCAGGACAACCAGCCTGGCTGGGAGGCCAGCGAACAGGGCCTGGGCGCGCGCGACCTGGCCATGCACATTGCGTTGCCGGAGCTGGATGGGCGCATCATCACGCGCCCTGTCAGTTTCAAGGACATGGCCTGGCGCAGCGAGCGCAGCCAGTCCGACGTTGTCTGCTACCGCGCCCACCCCGAGCGCATGGACTTTGTCGCCGAGCTGGCCCGCCGCTGGGTCGAGCTGGCCCGCCTGCCCAATGCCCAGAAGCGTGTGGCCCTGGTGCTGGCCAACTACCCGACCCGCGATGGCCGCATTGGCAATGGCGTCGGCCTGGACACGCCCGCCGCCGCACTCAACATCCTCAAGGCGCTGCAGGCCGAAGGCTACCCGCTGGCCGAACTGCCGGGCAGCGGTACGCAACTGATCCAGCAGTTGCTCGGTGGGGTGACCAACGACCTCGACCACCTCGACCAGCGCCCCTGTGCCCAGAGCCTGAGCCTGGCCGATTACCAGCTGGCCTTCGAGCGCCTGCCGCAGGCCAACCGCCAGGCAGTGCTGGAACGCTGGGGGCCGCCCGAACAGGACCCGATGTACCGCAGCGGCCGGCTGATGGTTGCCGGCCTGCGCTTTGGTTTGACCTTCGTCGGTATCCAGCCGGCGCGGGGCTATCAGGTAGACCCCAGCGCGGTGTATCACGACCCTGACCTGGTGCCGCCGCACGGCTACCTGGCATTTCACTTCTGGCTGCGTCACGCATTTGCCGCCGATGCGGTGATCCACGTCGGCAAGCACGGCAACCTCGAATGGTTGCCCGGCAAAGGCGTCGGGCTGTCGGCGCAGTGCTGGCCGGACGCGCTGCTCGGGCCGCTGCCGAACATCTACCCGTTCATCGTCAACGACCCGGGCGAGGGCGCCCAGGCCAAGCGGCGCACCCAGGCGGTAATCATCGACCATCTGATGCCGCCGCTGACCCGTGCCGAAACCTATGGCCCGCTGCGCCACCTGGAACAACTGGCCGACGAGTTCTACGAAGCGCAGTTGCTCGACCCTCGGCGTGCCCGCGAGTTGCAGCGTGACATCCTCGAGCTGGTCAAGGCCAACCACATCGACCGTGAGTTGCAACTGGAAGGGCAACTGGACGATGCGGCGCTATGGCTGCCGCGCCTGGATACCTACCTGTGCGACCTGAAGGAGTCGCAAATTCGCGATGGCCTGCACGTGTTTGGTCAGTCACCTGAAGGGCGGCTGCGCCTGGATACGCTACTGGCGTTGTTGCGGGTCGAGCGTGGCGACGGTCGTGGCGGCAATGCCAGCCTGCTGCGGGCCCTGGCGAAAGCACTGGTGCCGGGCTGGGACCCGCTCGATTGCGACCTTGGGCAGCCGTGGCAGGGCATACGCCCTGAACAGCTGCAGGCCATGAGCAATGAGCCCTGGCGCACTTGTGGCGACACCCGCGAGCGCCTTGAGCTGTTGGCACTGCAGGTGATTGGGCAGGCACTGGAGGGCACAGTACAGTTACCCGACCTGAGTGAGTGGCAACCGGTGCACGCTGTCGTGCAGGCCCTGTGTGAAGCGGTCGCACCCAGCCTGGACGCCTGCGGCACGGCTGAAATGCATGGCCTGCTGGCGGCACTGGCCGGGCGCTTCGTGCCCGCTGGCCCCAGTGGTGCGCCAAGCCGAGGGCGCCTCGATGTGCTGCCCACCGGCCGCAACTTCTATACCGTGGACGTGCGCAACCTGCCCACCACCACGGCCTGGCGCCTGGGCTTCGCCTCGGCCAGCCTGATCCTCGAACGCCATCTGCAGGACCACGGCGACCACTTGCGTCAGCTCGGCCTGTCGGTGTGGGGCACGGCGACCATGCGCACCGGCGGCGACGACATCGCGCAGGCCATGGCGCTGATGGGCGTGCGGCCTGTCTGGGCCACCGGCAGCCAACGGGTCGACGATTTCGAAATCTTGCCGCTGAGCCTTCTCGACCGCCCCAGGGTGGACGTGACCTTGCGTGTTTCCGGCTTCTTCCGCGATGCCTTCGGTAACCTGATCCGCCTGTTCGACGCCGCCGTGCAGGCAGTGGCCGCGCTGGACGAACCTGACGACCTCAACCCACTGGCTGCCCGTGTGCGCAGCGAGCGGGCAACGCTGCAGGCTCAAGGCATGGAGGCCGAGCAGGCCGCACGTCAGGCTGGCTGGCGGGTGTTCGGCGCCAAACCCGGGGCTTACGGTGCCGGGGTGCAGAACGCCATCGACGGGCGCTTGTGGCACAGCCGCGACGACCTGGCCGAGGTCTACCTCAACCACGGCGGCTATGCCTACGGTGGCAGCGACGACGGAACCCCGGCCCGCGCCCAGTTCGCCCAGCGCCTGGCCAAGGTGCAGGCGGTGCTGCAGAACCAGGACAACCACGAGCACGACCTGCTCGATTCCAACGATTACTACCAGTTCCAGGGCGGCATGCTGGCGGCCTCGGAAACCCTGTCCGGGGCGGTGGTGGCCAGCTACCATGGCGACCACAGCCAGGCCGACCGACCGCGCGTCCGTACCCTCAAGGAAGAGCTGAACCGGGTAATCCGTGCCCGTGCGCTCAACCCCAAGTGGATCGACGGGGTCAAGCGTCACGGCTACAAGGGTGCCTTCGAGATGGCAGCGACAGTCGACAACCTGTTCGCCTTCGACGCCACCACGCACCTGATCGACGATCATCATTACCAGGGGCTGGCCGATGCCTACGTGCTCGACCCGGCGACCCGCGATTTCATGCGCGAGCACAACCCCGAGGCCTTGCGCGACCTCACCGAGCGCCTGCTGGAGGCCCAGCAGCGCGGCTTGTGGCAGGCGCCGGGCGACTACCGCGAAGCCCTTGAGGAACAATTGCTCGACGGCGAGGAACAGGCTTGAAATGAGTGAACCCGTACAATTCCCGCTGGCGGCCGTGGTCGGTGCAGACGACCTCAAGCTGGCGCTGTGCCTGACCGCCATCGACCCCAGGATCGGTGGTGTGCTGATCGAAGGGCCGCGTGGCATGGCCAAGAGCACCCTGGCCCGTGGCCTGGCCGACCTGCTTGGCGAAGGCCCGTTCGTCACTTTGCCATTGGGCGCCAGTGAAGAGCGGTTGGTCGGCACCCTCGACCTGGATGCCGCGCTGGGGCAGGGCAAGGCGCAGTTTTCCCCGGGCGTGCTGGCCCAGGCCGACGGCGGTGTGCTGTATGTCGATGAGGTCAACCTGCTGCCCGACACCTTGGTCGATCTGTTGCTTGACGTGGCTGCCAGCGGCACAAACCGCGTCGAGCGTGACGGTATCTCGCACCGGCACAGCGCCCGCTTCGTACTGATCGGCACCATGAACCCGGAAGAGGGCGAGCTGCGCCCGCAGTTGCTCGACCGTTTCGGCCTGAACGTGGCGCTGGAGGGCTTACCGGAGCCCGAGGCCCGGCAGCAGATCATTCGCCGCCGCCTGGCCTTCGACAGTGACCCTCAGGCGTTCTGCGCACACTGGGCCCAGGCCCAGGCGCAACTGCGCGAGCGCTGCCAGGCGGCGCGCCAGGCCTTGGCCGACATTGCCCTGGATGACCAGGCGCTGGCCTGGATTACCGAGCGCTGCTACGCCGCCGGCGTGGACGGCCTGCGCGCCGACCTGGTGTGGCTGCGCGCTGCGCGCGCCCACTGTGCCTGGCGCGGCGCTGCGGCTATCGAAGAAGTGGATGTCGAGGCGGTGGCCGAATTCGCCTTGCGCCATCGCCGCCGTATGACGCCCCAGGCCAACCCGCCGTCGGCGCCACCGCCGCCTGACCAGCAGCCTGGCGCCGGCAACCCGGGTGAACGGGGCGGGCAGGGCGACTGGGGGGCATTACCGGCGCAGCCGGTTGCCAGCGGCGCCCGCCGTGAGGTGCCGAACTGGGCAAAAAAGCCCTGAGCATCCCCCAGCCACCAGCCAAAGGGGCGGATGCCAGAGCGGGCACAGGCAAGCAGAACGGTACCCGCCGTGGCCCCGTGCATCATGCGGCGGTCGGCCGGGTGGCCTGGCTGCCGACCTTGCTCAAAGGGCGGCCGCGTCAGCGACAGGACCTGTGCTGGCAGCAGCGCAAGGGCAGGCCTGCAGAGTTGTGGCTGGTGATCGTCGATGCCTCGGCTTCAACCCGGCGTCATCAGGCGCTGGCGCAGACCAAAGGGTTGCTGGCGGCATTGTTCGACCAGGCCTATCGCCAGCGCGCCCGCTTGGCCCTGCTGACTGCCAGCGGGCGCACGCCACAGTGGCAGCGCCACGGGCTGAAGGCATCGGCCGCCTTGCAACCCTGGTTGCAGGCCTTGGGGGCAGGTGGGGGCACGCCGTTGTTAGCCGCACTGGAGCAGGCGCGGCACTGGCTACAGGCGCGGCAGCGAGCCCACCCGCAAGAAGCCTTGCGTTGCCTGGTCTTCACCGACGGTCGCCTGCAGTACAGCAATATCGTGCAGCCGATGCCATGCACCACGTTGTTGGTCGATATGGAGCTGGCGCCAGTGCGCCTGGGGCGCGCGCAGCGTCTGGCAGAACAATTGCACGCCGATTACCAGCATTTGCAACAATTCAAGGTGGTGGATTGAAAGGGCGGGTTGCGACACTATGTCGCAATCAGAAAAGTTGTCGCAACAGCAACAGAGAAGTTGCACAAGTGCGTGACAGTGCACGCACTTGTTGTGCCAGCCGATATTACTTTGGCATCGACCACGGTTGCAGGTCGTAACCCTTTTCACACAGTTCGGCGCGCACTTCTTCGATCAGGCTGGCCCATTGGGCCGGGTCGGAGTAGATGCGCGACGACACTTGCTTGGCGCCGATGCGGGTGCTGGTCCGGTCGATCACTGCCAGGCTCAGTTCACCAGTACCGTTGGGCGCATCCCAGGCTACGCACTGGAACGGTTCGAAGGCGTGGTCGGCAATCAGCAGTGCTTCGTTGACACGGAGCGGGGCATTCATGGTTCGGTCTCTCTATGGTCCCAAACATCGAAGTGAAGTCCGCGTTGCTTCAAAGTCGCCTCATGTATCGCGAAGTGCAGCGCGGGGTTGTGTGTACTGATGCTCGTTGTTAGTGGATAAGTCACACATTGGTTGTAAATTTTTTTCCAGGGGCGCCGCTGTTCTTGCCTGCGCCGCCTTGTGATGTCGATAAAGTGCGAAAATTCCCGTAGTGGTTTGTAAAAAAATGATTCGGCAGACAAACGGTACTGGGAACCGTCAACTTCGTTGCTACTGTTAAACGAGCGCCACAACTTGCTGTTTTACTTCAAAAAACCAAAAACTGGCGCCAAGGACCGGTCATGCAGCAGCCTGCCGCTCAACGCCGTTTGCTTATCGTCGACCCCTGCGACGATTGCCACCGTTTGTTACCTGGCCTGCGCAACGCAGGCTGGGATGTGGACAGCTGTCTGCTCGGGGCTGCGCTGGACCACACGTGCGATGTCGGGCTATTGCGCTTGCAGGCTTCGCACCTGAGGCACCCGGATGCGGTCAAGGACATGATCAAGCGCAGCAACACCGAATGGATTGCCGTGCTCAGCGCCGATCAGCTGCGCATGCCGGCGTTCGGCGATTTTGTGTGTGAATGGTTTTTCGACTTCCATACCCTGCCGTTCGACGTCTCCCGTGTGCAGGTAACCCTGGGCCGGGCCTTCGGCATGGCGCGCCTGCGCGGCAAGGGGGCTGTCAAGGTCGATGAGACGACCCATGAATTGCTCGGCGAAAGCCGGCCTATCCGCGAGTTGCGCAAGTTGCTGGGTAAACTGGCACCCACCGAGTCCCCGGTGCTGATCCGCGGTGAGAGCGGCACCGGCAAAGAGCTGGTGGCACGCACCCTGCACCGCCAGTCGCAACGCAGCGAGCAGCCGTTCATCGCTATCAACTGCGGGGCGATCCCCGAGCACTTGATCCAGTCCGAACTGTTCGGCCATGAGAAGGGCGCCTTTACCGGCGCCCACCAGCGCAAGGCCGGGCGTATCGAAGCGGCCGATGGCGGCACGTTGTTTCTTGATGAAATCGGCGACCTGCCGTTGGAGTTGCAGGCCAACTTGCTGCGTTTTTTGCAGGAGAAGCACATCGAGCGGGTGGGTGGCAGCCAGCCAATACCGGTGGATGTACGGGTGCTGGCGGCCACGCATGTGGACCTCGAGCGGGCCATTGAGCAAGGGCGTTTCCGCGAAGACCTGTATTACCGCCTGAACGTCTTGCAGGTGGTGACCGCGCCGTTGCGCGACCGGCATGGTGACCTGTCGATGCTGGCTAGCCATTTCGCCCATTTCTACAGCGTGGAAACCGGGCGTCGGCCGCGGTCGTTCAGCGACCATGCCCTGGCGGCGATGGGCCGGCATGACTGGCCGGGCAATGTGCGCGAGCTGGCCAACCGTGTGCGCCGCGGGCTGGTCCTGGCTGAAGGGCGGCAGATCGAGGCGCAGGACCTGGGGTTGCAGTTGCTCGACCCGGAACAACAGCCGCTGGGCACGCTGGAGGAATACAAGCACCGCGCCGAGCGGCAGGCGCTGTGCGATGTGCTCAACCGGCACAGCGACAACCTGAGCGTGGCGGCCAAGGTGCTGGGCGTTTCGCGGCCGACGTTCTACCGCTTGCTGCACAAGCACCAGATACGCTGAGCGCTTCTGAGGTACGCTTGCGCCGTTCTTTGAAGCCGCTCTTACACAAGCCCGTGTAGGAGCGGGTTCACCCGCGAAAGGGCCGGGCCTGCTAGCCAGTTTCCACCCGCCGTTCACCGTTGTCTCTGCTACCGTATTCGCGGCTACCCGCGAAAGGGCCGGACCTGCTGGCCAATGTCCACCCGCCGTTCACCATTGTCGCGGCTACCGTATTCGCGGGTAAACCCGCTCCTACAGGGAACAAGCCTGTGTAGGAGCGGGTTTACCCGCGAAAGGGCCGTGCCTGCTGGCCAATTTCCACCTGCCGTTCACCGTTGTCTCGGCTACCGTATTCGCGGCTAAAGCCGCTCCTACAGGGAACCACAAGCCCGTGTAGCGAAGAGGCCCTGCCAGGCGAACTCAGTGCGGTCCGCGCGGGATGGTCTTGAGCAAGTCTTCCGGGCTGATATGCCCCACCACCTGGGCCACCGCGCTGCCCGGGGTCGGCAGGTCGATGATGTGGCTCTTCATCTTGCCGATCACATGCATCTCGCACGGCTTGCAGTCGAACTTCAGGGTCAGCACTTCGTCACCCTGAATCAGCTGCATCGGTGCCACCTTGGTGCGCACGCCGGTCACGCCCTTGGCCTGCTTGGGGCACAGGTTGAAGGAGAAGCGCAGGCAGTGCTTGGTGATCATCACCGGCACTTCGCCGTGTTCTTCGTGGGCTTCATAGGCCGCATCGATCAGTTGCACGCCGTGGCGGTGGTAGAAGTCGCGGGCCTTCTGGTTGTATACGTTGGCCAGGAATGACAGGTGCGACTCGGGGTACACCGGCGGTGGTGTGCTCTCGGCCTTGCGCCCGCCACGCGGATGCGCCTGCACACGCGCTGCAGTCAGCGCCTCGATGGCTTCGCGGCGCAGGGCCTTGAGCTGCGAGTTGGGAATGAAGTACGCCTGTGGGGCATCCAGTTCGATGCGGTCGGCGTGGTACAGGGTGGTGCCCAGCTGGCCGAGCAGGTCGTGCAGCTGCTCCAGTGCCTGCTGCGGCTTGTTGGCTACGCCGAACGGGCCGTCCAGGGCCACCTGCACACTCACGCCTTCTTCACTGCTCAGGGTCAGCATCAAGCGCTGCTCGCGCAGGACCGCGTGCCACTCCACGCCGACCCGGCGTTCGGAGGAGGTGCGTTGCAGGGCCTGTTGCCAATTGTGGTCGAGGTTGCGCGACAGCGGGTGGTTGGGCCGCAGCTTGTGCAGGCCTTCGGGCATTTCGTTGGGTTCGACGCGATAGCGGTAGCGCTTGTGGCCGTCTTCTTCGAATTCGCCCCGCGGTTCGGCGATGTTGGCGCGGAAGCCCACCACTTCGCGCTTGACCAGCACATTGAGGCCGTCGCCGTTGGTCAGCGGTACGTCGGTAACCACGTGCATGTCACGCTTGCCGACCTTTTCCACTACACCCACCGGCAGGCCGGTGAAGGTTGGCGAGTCGAAGGCGCCGATATCGACCTTACGGTCGGTCACGAAGTAGTCGGTGCTGCCGCGGTGGAAGGTTTTGTCCGGGTCGGGCAGGAAGAAGTGTTGGGTACGGCCGCTGGACGCGCGGGCGTACTGAGGGCGGTCTTCAAGGATGGCATCGAGCTCTTTGCGGTAATGGGCGGTGATGTTCTTCACATAGCCCATGTCCTTGTAGCGGCCCTCGATCTTGAACGAGCGCACGCCGGCATCGACCAGGTCAGCCAGGTTGGCAGTCTGGTTGTTGTCCTTCATCGACAGCAAGTGTTTCTCGAACGCAACCACGCGGCCCTGGTCATCTTTCAGCGTGTAGGGCAGGCGGCAGGCTTGCGAGCAATCACCGCGGTTGGCGCTGCGGCCGGTCTGCGCATGGGAAATGTTGCATTGGCCGGAGAACGCCACGCACAGTGCGCCGTGGATGAAGAACTCGATGGCAGCATCGGTTTCGGCGGCGATGGCGCGGATTTGCTGCAGGTTCAGCTCACGCGCCAGTACCAGTTGCGAGAACCCGGCCTGGTCGAGGAACTTGGCCCGCTCCAGAGTGCGGATGTCGGTCTGGGTGCTGGCATGCAGCTCGATCGGTGGGATGTCCAGCTCCATCACCCCGAGGTCCTGCACGATCAGCGCGTCAACGCCGGCATCGTACAGCTGGTGAATCAGCTTGCGCGCCGGTTCCAGCTCGTTGTCGTGGAGGATGGTGTTGATGGTGGTGAACACGCGTGCATGGTAGCGATGGGCGAACTCGACCAGTTCGGCGATATCGCTGACTTCGTTGCAGGCGTTATGGCGCGCGCCAAAGCTCGGGCCGCCGATATAGATGGCGTCAGCGCCGTGCAGGATCGCTTCACGGGCGATGGCCACGTCACGGGCAGGGCTGAGCAGTTCCAGGTGATTCTTTGGAAGGGACATGTCGTTATATTTTCGGGCTGTCACGGTTTAGGCGGGCATTGTAGCGGTGAAACGGGCTGGCGGCATCATTGGGGTGCCGGGAGGTGCGGGATCGGCTGGGAGTACGCGCAACTGTGGGAGCGGCTTTGGGTCGCGAACGGGCCGCAGAGCGGCCCCGGCGATTTTGCGGTCAGTCAACGATGTCGGGGGCGCTGCGCACCCCGACAAGCGCAGCTCAGCGCTTGGCAGCCATCGCCGTCACTTCCACACGCATGCCTTCAAATGCCAGCGAAGCCACGCCCACCGCCGCACGCACCGGCCAGGGCTTGCTGAAGAAGCGCTGGTACACTTCGTTGAACGCCGCGCGGTCGGCCATGTCGGTCAGGTAGATGGTCAGGTGCAGCACGCGGTCCATACCGCTGCCGGCCTTTTCCAGGGCCACTTTCAGCGCCTGCAGGGTGCATTCGCTCTGCTCGACGATGCCGCCCAGTTCCAGGCTGCCGTCGGCGTGGGTCGGGATTTGCGTGGTGACCAGTACGCCGTTGTACTCGGCAACGTCCGAGGAAATCGACTCGGCGTCCGGGTCCGGGGTGTAGATGATGTCTGCATTTGCCATGGTGTGTTTGCCTTGCAACGGAAGGAAAACGGCAAGCCTACGCGAGCGCACCGGCCCGGTCGAGGGTGCCTCGGCGTTTGAAATGCGCGGCGTTCGCCGTCAGAATCGCGGCCGATTGCAAAACCAGGGGTTTACGTTGAACGAACAGACTTTGTCCAGGCGCCTGGAGCGCGTGGCCGCCCATGTACCGCAGGGCGCGCGCTTGGCCGACATTGGCTCGGACCACGGCTACCTGCCGGTGGCCTTGATGCTGCGTGGCGTGCTCGAGGCCGCTGTAGCGGGTGAGGTGGCACAGACGCCGTTCGCCTCGGCCCAGCGCAATGTGCGCAAAAATGGCCTGCAAGAGCGGGTCACCGTGCGCCTGGCCGATGGGCTGGCAGCGGTCGAGCCGCAAGACCGTATCTCGGTGGTGAGCATCTGCGGCATGGGCGGCGACACCATGTGCGAGATCCTCGAGGCCGGCAAGCAGTGCCTTGGCGGCGTCACGCGCCTGGTACTGCAGCCTAATGGCGGTGAGCGCGAACTGCGCCAGTGGCTGGCGGGCAATGGTTACCAGATCGTCAGCGAAGAGCTGTTACGGGAAAACCGCTTCGATTACGAGATCATCGTCGCCGAGCCGGGCAGGGGGGTGTATAGCGCTGAACAACTGTACTTCGGCCCCGTGTTGATGCAGGAGAAAAGCGAGGCGTTTGTGGTCAAGTGGCGGCGCATGCTGCGGCAGAAGCAGCAGACCCTGGCCAATTTCCAGCGGGCCCGCGATGCGGTGCCTCAGGCGAAGATCGACGATTTCAATCAGCAGGTGGGCTGGATCACCCAGGTACTGGCCTGACTCACTGCTGCGAGCAGTTGCCCATTTCCCGGTAGTCGATTTCGCGCTTCTGGCCCTGATGGTCGACGTACACCATGTGTGCGGTGCCCACCTGGCAGTCGGCGGCGTTACTGGCCGGGGTGATGGAGATGACCTTGGCCACGTCCAGCGGCATGCCGTATTCATATTGGCTGCTGACGGGCTGGTTGTTGCCGGCATCGGCAAAAGCACCGAACGAGGCGAAGGCAGCGGCAATGGCAAGGACAGTGATCGAGCGTTTCATGACAGGCTCCTTTTTTAATGGATGGCTAATGATCTATTCATTTGCCATCCACAATAAATGGGCTAAACCGTGATAGATTCCTGCTTTTAACGCAACAATAAGGAGCACCCCTTCATGGACATGCTGCATGCCATGCGTACCTTCACCCGGGTGGTGGAATGTGGCAGCTTCGCTGCAGCTGCCAATGCTCTGGATATTTCTGCAGCGCAGGTTTCGCGCATCGTTGCCGAGCTGGAGAACCAGTTGCAGACCCGCCTGCTGCACCGCACCACCCGGCGCTTGCGCATGAGCGAGGCGGGTGAGCGGTTTCTGGAGCGTGCGCGGCAGATCATGCTGCTGACCGAAGAAGCCGTGGGCGAAGCGCGAGGGGCGCACCTCACGCCTCGCGGCCATCTGCGTTTGCACTGCCCACACGGCATGGGGCTGTTGCTGATGCCGCTGGTGGCCGGCTACAACATGCTTTACCCGGAAGTGGTGATCGAGCTGACGCTGTCGCAGCGCAACCCCGACCCACTGGCAGAAGGGCATGACGTGGTGATCACCGTGGACGGTGCGCTACCGGATTCGCAACTGATCGCTGTGCCACTGGGCAACATTTTCAGCATCCCCTGCGCGGCCCCCGGTTACCTGGATACCCACGGTGTACCGGAGCGCCCCGAAGACTTGCACGGCCATCGCTGCCTGCGCATGGCTTACCCGATGTACGAAGGTGACTGGGTGTTCCCGCAAGGGGTTGACCAGTGCGTGATTGCCCCGAACGACAGTTTCTCTACCAACGTCGCCGACGCCATGCTGGTGGCCAGCGAGCTGGGCATGGGCATTGGCCTGCTGCCGTTCTACACCGCCAGCCAGGCGATCGGGCAGGGGCGCTTGTGCCGGTTGCTGGCACCGTATCGGCTGCGGGAAAGTGCGCTGTATGCGATGTATCCGTCACGCCATTACCTGGACGCCAAGGTGCGCACCTGGATCGATTACCTCAAGGAGCAACTGCCGGCGCTGTTCGAGGGGCATGCCAGGGTGGTGGATGATACGCGGTATTGGCGCTGAGGCGAGAAGTTTGCCGCTGATACATCCCGGTGGGAGCGGGCGCGCCCGCGAACACCGGCAAAGCCGGTGCCATCCACCGCGTCGCCCGCTCCCCCAAAAAACCGCGCTGCCTTTGCGTTACAGCGGATAGTGCTTCAATTCCCGCGCAATCAGCATCCGCTGGATCTCGCTCGACCCTTCATAGATCTGGGTAATCCGCGCATCCCGGTAATAGCGCTCCACCGGGTAATCTTCCAGATAACCATACCCACCATGCACCTGGATTGCCATCGAGCACACCCGCTCGGCCATTTCCGAAGCGAACAGCTTGGCCTGTGACGCTTCCGACAGGCACGGCTTGCCGGCGCTGCGCAGGCGGGCGGCATGCAGGATCAGCAAACGTGCGGCGTTCACCTGCACCTGCATGTCGGCCAGCAGGTTGGCGATGCTCTGGTGTTCATTGATCGGCTTGCCAAACTGTATGCGCTCACGTGAGTAGACCAGCGCCGCTTCGAATGCAGCGCGGGCGATGCCCAAGGCCTGGGCGGCAATGCCGATACGGCCGCCTTCGAGGTTGGACAGGGCAATGGCCAGGCCCTTGCCACGCTCACCGAGGATATTGGCGGCAGGAATGCGGCAGTTGTCGAAAGTGACCGCGCAGGTGTCGGAGGCGCGGATGCCCATCTTGTGTTCGCTGCGGTCAACCTTGAACCCAGGGTTGTCGGTGGGCACCAGGAACGCCGACAGGCCTTTCTTGCCCAGCTCCGGGTCGGTCACTGCGAAGACGATCGCCAGGCCGGCACGGCGGGCATTGCTGACGAACTGCTTGGCACCGTTGATGACCCACTGGCCATCCACCAGTTCGGCGCGGGTGCGCAGGTTGTGCGCCTCGGAGCCAGCCTGTGGTTCGGTCAGGCAGAAGCAGCCAATCACCTCGCCGCTGGCCAGGCGTGGCAGCCACTGCTGTTGCTGTTCGGCGGTGCCGTAGGCCAGCAGCGGGCCGCAACCTACCGAGTTGTGGATGCTCATCATCGCCCCGGTGGCGCCGCAGCCGGCGGCGATCTCTTCCACGGCCAGGGCATAGGCGACATAGTCGGTGTAGCTGCCGCCGAAGTCCTCTGGCACCACCATGCCCAACAGGCCCAGTTCGCCCATCTTGCGCACCACGCCATCATCGATCCAGCCGGCCTTTTCCCAGGCCTGGGCATGGGGTGCGATTTCGCCACGGGCAAAGTCCCGGGCCATGTCGCGGATCATGATCTGTTCTTCGCTCAGTTCGAGGTCTTGCATCTGTGTACTCCCGGGCTCACAGGCCTTCGAAGAATTGTTCGACCCGCTGGCTTTGCAGCGCGGCCAGGGTCGGCGGGTTCCAGCGGGGCTGCTTGTCCTTGTCGATGATCAGGGCACGCACGCCTTCGATGATGTCGCCGTGCTGGAACCACTGGCGGTCCAGGTGCAGTTCCATGGCAAAGCAGTCGTCAATGCCCAGCTCGCGCCCTCGGCGCAGCATCTCCAGCGTAACCGCCATGGCCAGAGGCGAGCGTGTTTCCAGCTGATCGGCGGTGGCCACCGCCCAGGCGTGGCTGTCGCCAAGGCTCACCGCACGCAGTTGCTCGACGATGGCTGGCAGGTCGGGCAGGGCGAAGAAGTGGTCGATGACCGGGCGCAACTTTTCCAGTGGCGCATCGTCCAGTACCTGGGTACCGAGCCTGGCCAGCAGGTTTTGCAGGTCCTTCAGCGGGTGGTCGCTGAAGTCGAGCTGGTCGAGGCCCTGGTCGAGGGCGGCGAGCTGGTCGCTGGCCAGGTACCAGTCGGCCAGGCCGCAATACAAGGCGTCGGCCGCCTGGATCTGGGCACCGCTGACACCCAGGTAGATGCCCAGCTCGCCGGGGATGCGCGAGAGGAAGTAGCTACCGCCTACGTCCGGGAAGTAGCCGATGCCGACCTCGGGCATGCCCAGCCGGCTGCGCTCGGTGACCACGCGCAGGTCGCAGCCCTGGGCCAGGCCCATGCCGCCACCGAGGGTGAAGCCGTCCATCACCACCAGTATTGGCTTGCGGTAGCGGTGGATGACCAGGTCGAGGGCGTACTCTTCGACGAAAAAGGTTTCATGCAGCGTGTCGCCGGCCTTGAAGCTGTCGTACAACGAGCGGATGTCGCCACCGGCACAGAACCCCTTGGGGCCTTCGCCGCGCAGGACCACGGCGTGCACGTGCGGGTTGTCGGCCCACTGATCCAGGTGCTGACGCAGGCTGCGCACCATGTCCAGGGTCAGGGCATTGAGACCGGCCGGGCGGTTCAGGGTCAGGTGGCCGATCTGGTTGCGGACCTCGGCCAGTACGTGGTCGGTTGCTGCCGGGGTATGAGCGTGCGCAGTCATTGCGTTCTCCCTGCTTTGTTATTGATTTTCCAAGTGAAGTCTGGAGTTCGCTGGAGGATCGCTGGATCCTGGCATGCGAATTTGCCTTGTACAATCGACAATTGTGCAAGGGTACCGTGCGTTTTTACCTTGTGCGAGGCCAGCGCGCGCCTGGGGCGTAGCCTTTACCCTCACGGGATTTCGCCCCCCGATTCGGGGGAACCCGCTGGGGGATCCTCCCCAACCTGATTCGGTTGACATCGCAAGTTGCTGACGGATATGAAATTTTTCTTCTGGCACACACCTTGCTCCAGCTCCCCACAGAGATCCTGTGTCCCGGAGGTGCAGCATGTCGACGCCGCTCAAAGGCCCCATCGTGTCATCACTCGTACTGGCCTTGCTTGGCTGGGAAGCAACCAGCGAGGCGGCTGTGCAGTGCCAGCGCACCCTGGTCGCCAACGTGGTGGCACTGGATCAGCCACTGATGTTCAACCGCCTAGGCGCGCAGAACGCCAACGGCATGATGTTTGCCCTGCGCGAGGATGTGGTGGACGACAAGCTCGTCCCGCTGAGCATGGGCGGGGCCGCCGTGCCGGGCAAGGTCACCCTGCGCCCGGACAAGCGCCCGCGGCCTATCGTGCTGCGCGTGGCGGCCGGTGACTGCCTCACGGTCAACCTGACCAACCTGCTGGATTACAAGGCGAACCCCAACAAGCACGGCATCGAGGCCGAAGAGCCCGAGGGTGAGGAAGAGGGGCCGGAGGTTGAAAACGAAGGCGGCGAAGGCTTTGTCGCCGACGAGCAGGTGGCCGAGCGCATGGTCGGCTTCCAGGTCAACGGCATGCAGGCGGTGAACAGCATTGCCGATATTTCCGCCTATACCGGGCGCAACGGCAACTTCTTCGTCAGCCCCGGCAGCACCCGCAGCTACACCTTGTATGCCGAGCGCGAAGGCGCCTTTGCCGCCACCAGCAAAGCCGCTACATTCGGCGGCGAGGGTACGGCGGGCAACGTTTCCAATGGCCTGTTCGGCCAGGTGGTAGTGGTGCCCAAACTGGGCCGTACCTACCGCAATACCCTCACTGAAGAAGAAATGCGCCTGGCCACCACCGGTCGAACCGCCACCGGCCAGCCCGTGATCGACTACGAAGCCCGTTATCCGCAGGTCGAGCCGTGGATCGCCGAAGGCAAGGCCGGCAAGCCGATCATTGCCATGGTCAACGGCAACGAGATCATCAGCAGCGAGACCGATGCCATCGTCATGGGGCCCAACCCCGACGGCAGCTTCCCCAGCTCTACTTACCCGCTGGAAAGCACGGGCAAACGCAACCCGGCGCTGCCCAACCGACTGGAGGCGTTCCGTGATTTCGCCTCGCAGTTCGCCGACGAGGTTGCCGGTACCCAAGCCTTCCCTGGCTACTGGGCCGACCCGGTGATGGGCCATGTGCTGGAGCCTACGCGCGATTCGTTCATGATCAATTACGGTTCTGGTGGCATGGGCGCCGAAGTGGTGGCCAACCGCTTGGGGGTGGGCCCGATGCACGATTGCCTGTCGTGCGCCTATGAAGAGTTCTTCCTCAGCGCCCACACGGTTGGCGATATCGGCACCCTGGTGGATGTACCGGCAAACGTCGGCCTGGAACACATCCGCCCGGGCGAAGTGCCGCCGGCCAGTGCCGTCGGGGTCAAGGCCAGCATGGCCCTTTACCCCTCAGAGCCTGCCAACGTGCACCACAGCTATATCGGTGACTTCACCAAGTTCCGCAACACCCACAACGGGCACGAGCAGCACATCTTCCACTTGCACGGCCACCAGTGGCTGTTCAACCCCAATGACGACAACTCCGACTACATCGATGCCCAAGGCATCGGCGCTGGCGTCGGCTACACCTACGAAATCGCCAACGGTGGATCGGGCAACCGCAACCGTGTTGCCGGTGATGCCATTTACCACTGTCACTTCTACCCGCACTTCGCCCAGGGCATGTGGGCCATGTGGCGGGTACATGACGTGTTCGAAGAAGGCACGCGCCTGGAGGTAAGCGGGCAGGGCGAGAATGGCTTCCACAGTACCCCGTTCGCCCTGCGCAGCGGTAAGCCGGCCGTTGGCGCCCGGGCCCTGCCCGATGGCGAGATCATTGCCGGTACACCTATTCCGGCCATCGTGCCGTTGCCCGGCAAGGCAATGGCGCCCATGCCCGGCAAAGTCGTGGTCGTGCCCAAGCTCTCCGAGGCGTTGGTTGCCGCCAACGATGATGACCACGAAGACGAGGATGATGACGACTACGCCAGTGAGGCGCCCGTGCGCAAGGCCGTGGGCTCGCTGGCGCTGGTCGACCGCACCGAGGCCAACCGCAACGCCGATGGCACGTTGAAAAACCCAGGCTACCCGTTCTGGATCGGCGGTATGGAAAGCAGCGTCGGCAATCGCCCGCCAACCCCGCCCCTGGACATGCTCGACCCGGCCCTGGCCCGGCAACTGAAAGACAGCGGTAAAGCCCTGTGGGCCAACCTGGATGCGAACCAGGTCGATGGCTGGGACGGCGGCCTTGGCCGCCATGCACTGGACGGTGTGTCCGCCGGTGGTGTAGCGGATACCACCACCACGAAACTGGACTTCACCAAGGTCGTGCACAAGGCCAAGCCCATCTACCTGCCTGAAGAGGGCACCGATGTCGAGCAGGCAGCCATGCAGTTCCACGCCATGGGTGAACACCCCAGCTATGCACTGATCCCCGGTAACCAGCCAGTGGCCAAGGCGTTCCGCACCAACGGCGCCTTGCCGACTGCGGGTGCGCCGTACTACGAGCCCTGCATGGATGACCGTGGAAAACGCCTGACGCAGTCCTCCGGGGTCGGTGAGTTCAACAGTGGAGAGAGCCTGACGGGTGTGAACTTCCGTGGCGCCTCGGCCTTCACTGCCGACCGCCCACGCATCTACAAAGGGGCCAATATCCAGTTCGACGCGGTGTACAACAAAGTGGGCTACCACTTCCCGCAGGCACGCATCATCGCCCTGTGGGAGGACGCCTGGCCGGTCATTACCAAGCAGCGCCCGCCAGAGCCGCTGGTGATGCGCATGAACACCTTCGACTGCGCGATGTACCAGCACACCAACCTGATCCCGAACATCTATGAGATGGACGATTACCAGGTGCGCACCCCGACCGACGTGATCGGCCAGCACATCCACCTGCCCAAATGGGACCTGACCGCCGCCGACGGCTCGGCCAACGGCTGGAACTACGAAGACGGCATTCTTTCGCCCGGTAGCGTGGTCGAGCGTGTGCATGCCATTCGCACTTACAACGGTTGCACCGAAGGGGATAGCCGCGATGGCACCGCTGCCTGCCCGAAAGCCAGGCAGCACCCGTACTTCGGCCGCTTTGGCCGCGCCGACTGGCTGGGCGCACGTACAGCCATGCAGCGCTGGTTCGCCGACCCGCTGGTGAACGTGCATAACGTCGACCGTGGCCTGGGCACCATCTTCACCCATGACCACCTTGGCCCATCGACCCACCAGCAAGTGGGCCTGTATGCCACCGTGCTGGCCGAACCGGCCGGCTCCACCTGGTACCACGCCGAAACCGGCGAGCAGCTGTACAACCCGGCCACGCGCCAGGACGGCGGCCCGACCTCGTGGCAGGCGGTGATCCAGACCGGCGACCACGATGGCGACGGCAAGAACGACAGCTACCGCGAGTTCTTCCTGGAGTACAGCGACTTCCAGCATGCCTATGAAGCCGGCGTGTACGTTGGTGCCGGGCCGGACGGCATTCCCAATGCCCAGTCGTACCCGGCCACCGCCGACAGCTTCCGCTACGCCATCAACCCGCCCGTGCGTGGCAAGGCGTCGAGCCTGCTTGAGGCCATCGTCGAGGAACGTGGTGGGATCAACCCTGGCTGCCCAAGCCGGCCATGCCCGCAGGCGATCTCGGTGGATGACCCGGGGATGTTCGTCGTCAACTACCGTAACGAGCCCCTGGCCCTGCGCGTGTATGACCCGAACAAGGTTGGCCCGGACGGCAAGCGTGGCATGCAGGCCGACGGCCTGGCCGGCGACCTCAGCTATGCCCTGCAAACCCGTACCGACCGCGCTATCCCGGCGATGAACCTGTCGCCATCGGCGATCACCTCAGCGGTCGGCCCCACCGGCGGCACCACGCTGTTCCCGCCACATATCAACACGGCTGGCGCCGAGCCGGGCGACCCGTTCACCCCGTTGCTGCGTACCTACTCCGGTGACAACGTGCGCCTGCGCATGCACGCCGGAGGCCACGAAGAGGAGCACAACGTCACCCTGCACGGCGTGAAATGGCTGCAGAACGGTTCTGGCTTCGGTAGCAGCTCCAACTCGGGCTGGAAGTCGTCGCAAATGATCGGCATCTCCGAGCAGCTGGGCTTCATGGCGCCGGTGTCGATGATCTCCAGTTCGGCAGCCACCAACGGCGACTACCTGTACTCGCTGGACGCCGCCCTGGAAGGCTACTGGAACGGTATCTGGGGCATCATGCGCAACTACACCGCGCAGCGTGCCGACCTGTTCCCGCTGCCCAACAACCCGCAGCCGGTGGCCATGCGCAACACCGTGAACTTTAACGGCATCTGCCCGAAAACCACGGCCAACCCCAACGGCATTGGCACCCGCACTACGGTCAAGCGCAACTACGAGATCGTCGCTGCGCTGGCCAACGACATCCTCGAAAACCGTAACGGCGTCAGCATCAATGACCCGGCGGGCATCGGCCAGCATGTCGGCGGCGCGCTCAAGGCCGACGGTGGCACCCTGGTGTTCAACAGCCGCAAAACCGCCATCCCGCTGGTCAGTGGGGTAGACCCTGAAGATGGGGCGACCTTCACCATCGGTGGCCACAGTGCGCCGCTGCATGACCCGACCGCGATCCTGTACGTGCGCAAGGCTGACCTCGATGCCACCACCGGTAAGCTCAAGCCGGGTGTCCCGGTAGAGCCCCTGGTACTGCGCGCCAATGCCGGCGACTGCATCAGCATCACCCTGGAGAACCGCTTGCCACTGGTGATGCCAGACCTGTCGAGCACTGCAGTGATGCACAACGTGGTCAAACGTGACCGCTTCGACAGCGAAGGCTCCACCGCCTTTGCCAACAACCTGATGCGGCCGTCCAGCCATGTGGGCCTGCATGCGCAACTGCTGGCCTACGACATCACCAAGTCCGACGGTGCCAACGTTGGCCTGAACCCGGTGCAGACCGTGCCACCGCGTGCCGGCACCAGCGGCGCTTACCCGACCAAGGAGTATCAGTACTACGCCGGCCACCTGGAGCGTGAAGGCAAACCGGTGTCGCAATTGGGCCGCACAGTGGACAACATCAAGACCACGCCTATCGAGTTCGGTGGCCTCAACCTGACCCCGTCAGACTTCATCAAACAGCCGCAGAAAGGTCTGGTGGGTGCCATGAGCATCCTGCCGCAAACCGCCACCTGGACCGAGGATACTGCGACCCGTACCCAGGCCACGGTGAAGGTCAGTGGCCAGCCGGACTACCGCGACTTCGTCACAGTGTGGCAGCGCGCACTGAACATGCGCTGGGCCGACGGTCGTCCGGTAGAAGGTATCAATGTCGAAGGCAACGGCGCTGCCGGTGACCCGCAAGACAACGGCAACATGGCGGTCAACTACAAGACCGAACCGTTGTGGCTGCGCTTCGGCATGGCGCCCGACTCGCCATTCGGCCGCGCCAATGGCCTGGGCTTTGGTGATGTACCCAACGCCCACATGGCCTACGCCAACGCCCTGGTCGGTGGCGACCCGCAAACCCCGGTGCTGTACGCCAAGCCTGGGCAACCGGTGCGCAACCATATCGTGATGCCCAGTGGTGGCAGCCGCGGCATGGTCTACCAACTGGACGGGCACGTATGGCCACTGCACAACTACCAGGCCGAGAAGAGCGATGCGGACGGTTACCCGATGAGCATGCCCGGTATCGGTTCGGTGCGCTTTGGCTACAACCCGATGGCCATGTACATCGGCGCGCAGGAAAGCGTACTGCCAGCAGCGCACTTCAGCTTCATGCTGCCGAGTGCCGGCGGTGCCAACGCGGTGGCGGGTGACTACCTGTTCCGCGACTACGCCGCCTACGGCAACCTTTCGGGGCTGTGGGGGATCTTGCGGGTGACCAACGAAGCGCCGCCGGCAACGGCCCCGGCGCAGTGACGGAAGGGGAACGCGAGCATGAACAAAAAGACTCGCCCTGCTTACCTGGGGGTAGTGTTGGGGGTAGCGCTGATCGGCCTGGGCGTGGCGTACGAAAAACTATGGTGCGACCCGCGCGAGCTGTTGCAGGAGCGGGCCAATCCGCAGGCCTTGCACCGGCTCAGCCGGGACGGCGTAACCGTGGAGTTCGAGGCCCGGCCATTGGCCGGAGGGGAACTGAAGGAGGGCGATTTCGCCAACATCCGCTTCAAGCTCAGCGACCAGACCAGTGGTCAACCGCTGTCGGGCATGGCCCCGGGAGCCTGGATCGACCCGGTGCAGTCGGCCCCGGCGGGGGACCGCGAGCAGAGCTGCAAGGCGCGTGTGGCGCTGTTTCTCAAGAGCAGCATTGGGGCCCGGCCGCTGCTCGACCTGAACAGCTACTTCTTGCTGATGTTGAACAATGACGCCAGCCTCACCGTGATCGACCCGACGGTGTCGGTGGGCGGCGTGACCAGCACCATGGCCCGCATCGAGCTGCCAGGCCGGCCCATGGACTGGGCGGCCATCAGCGATGACAAGCAGGTTTTCGTGTCGATACCAGAGCGGGGCAAGGTTTCGGTGATCGATACCGAGACCTTCACCCGCGTGGCCGACCTGGATGCCGGTGACCAGCCGCTGCGCGTGGCCCTGCAGCCGGACCAGCTTCGGCTGTGGGTCGGCAACAACAGCAGCGACCCGGCCAAAGGCGGGGTAACAGTGATCGACGTGCCGGGGCGCAGCGTCCTGAAACACTTCAACACCGGAACCGGGCACCACGAAATCGCCTTCAGCGCCGACTCGCGCTACGCCTACGTCAGCAATCGCGACAACGGCACCCTGAGCGTCATCGGCATCCCGGAAATGCGCCTGGCCAAGACCATCAAGGTGGGCCCGCACCCGCTGTCGGTCAGCTATTCGGCGCTGTCCCAGGCCGTGTACGTGGTCGATGGCGAGGAGGGCAGCGTAAGGGTGTTCGATGCCCGCAGCCACCAGTTGCGCCACACGGTCCAGGCCGAGCAAGGCCTGGGGCCGATGCGCTTCAGTCAGGATGGCCGCTACGGCATCGTGCTCAATACGTTGGAGAACCAGGCCCTGGTCATAGACGCCAGTACCGACAAACTGATCCACCACGTTCCGGTGGCGGCCGAACCGTACCAGCTGACGTTCACCAAAGGCTATGCCTATGTGCGGGGCCTGGCCTCACCGAGAGTGAGCATGATCAATCTGGCCAGCCTGGGAGAGGGGCGCTCGCCAATCGTGCAAAGCTTCGAGGCCGGCCCGGCAGCGCCGCGCCAGGCCGGTGACCTGCCACTGGCCCAAGGGCTGTCGGTATCGCGTGATGACAATTCGGTGTTCGTGGTCAACCCGGTGGACAACAACACCTACTTCTACACCGAAGGCATGAATGCGCCGATGTCCGGCTACAACAACCGCGGCCACCAGGCCCGCGCCGCCCTCGTCGTTGACCGCAGCCTGCGCGAAGTGGCACCTGGGGTGTATGGCTCGACGGTGAAGCTGCCCGCTGCCGGCAAGTTCGACGTTGCCTTCCTGCTCAACCAGCCGCAAATCATTCATTGCTTCAGCACCGAGGTGGCCGCAGGGGCCAATGCCAGCAAACCCAAAGGCGCGCGTGCCGAGTTCATCGGCCTCGACCAGCCGCTGCCGCAGCACAGCGACTTCACTGCGCGAGTGCGGATTGTCGGTGACGACGGGCAGCCGCGCCTGGGCCTGAACGACCTGAGCCTGCGCTACTTCCTGGCGCCATCGTCGATGCCGCGCAACCTGCAGCTGCAAGAGGTGGGCGAGGGGGTCTACCAGGCGGCGCTGAACTTGCCTGAGGCCGGTGCCTGGTACCTGCATGTGCAGTCGCCCTCGTTGGGGCGCAAGTTTGCCGAAGAAAACTACACCAGCCTGCGCGTTCTGCCGGCTGCTGCAACCAATGCTTCCCAGACTGACGTGAGGAATGTGCGATGAACGCCAAGCATGCTTGCACACTGTTGGCCCTGAGTCTGGCATTTGCCAGCAACCTGGTAATGGCCCACGCCGGTCACGACCATGACGGTCACGCCGGACAACCGCCGGCGGCGCATCAGGAAAAGACCAGCGTGCGCTTTGCCGATGTTTCGCTGCTGAACCAGGACGGCATGCCGGTACGCCTGGAGAAAGACCTGGTGGATGACCATCTGGTGGTCATGGGCTTCATTTACACCAGTTGCACCACGGTATGCCCGGTGGTGTCGTCGATCATGGGCAAGGTCCAGCAGCAACTGGGTGGCCGGGTAGGCGAGGAGGTCCGCATGGTGTCGATCAGTGTCGACCCCCAGCGTGACGACGCCAAGCGCCTGCAACATTATGCCAAGGCATTCCAGAAGGGGCCGGGCTGGAGCTGGTTGACTGGTACCCCGTACGCCATCACCGAAACCCTGAAGGGGCTGGGCAGCTTCAACGCCGACCTTAGCCAGCACCCACCGCTGATACTGGTGGGTGACGGGCGTAGCGGGCACTGGACGCGTTACTACGGCTTCACCGACCCGGCTGTCTTGATCGAAGAGATCAACCGCCTCAGTGCGCGCCGGGTACATGCCAAGAGCACCGCCATCGCCGACCATCACGAGGTGCAACCATGAGCACTGCAACCGCCCACCGCGCTGGCATGCGTGCTTTCGACTGGCTGGTGCTGGGTAGCTGCCTGTGGATCCTCACGTCGGTGGCGTTCGCCCACGAAGGCCATGCGCCGCAACCCCCGGAGCCGCAGCCGGCACCGCAGGCGATGGCCAGTGGTGGCGGTACCCGCGACGCCAAGACGTGGTTCACCGACACCGTGTTGAAGGACCAGAATGGCCGCGAGCTGCGCTTTTACAGTGACGTGCTCAAGGACAAGGTGGTGATGCTCAACGTGATCTTCACCCACTGCACCGATGCCTGCCCGCTGATTACCCGCAAGCTGCGCGAGGTGCGTGAGGCCATGGGGCCAGCGCTGGCCGGCCAGGTGACCTTCGTGTCGATCAGCAGTGACCCGCTGAACGACACCCCCGAGGTGCTGAAGGCGTTCGCCGCCAAGCAGGGGGTGGAGGGGCCGAACTGGTTGTTCCTGACCGGCGACAAGGCCAACGTCGACTTGGTGCTTGGCCGTATAGGGCAGTTCCTGCCGAGTCCCGAGCAGCATTCGACGCAGCTGATTGCCGGTGATGTTGCAGGTAAACGCTGGAGCAAGATTCGCCCGGATGCACCGCCAGCGGCGATTGCCCAGCGCATGCAGCTGCTGACTCAGCCACTGGCAGGTCGGTGAGTATCATGGGCCGCCTGGGGAATTGGCGTCTGTGGCATCAGCTGTTGTGGGAGCGGCCTTGCGTCGCGAAAGGAGCGCGCAGCGCTCCCCTCTTTCTGCGCTTGAGCTGCCACTGCCGGGGCTGCTGCGCAGCCCTTTCGCGACGCAAGGCCGCTCCCACAGGGCTTGCGATTTGGCTCACATGCGCGCTTGGCATGGCATCTTCGACCTCAGCCTTGGCCCTGAACCTAACCGACCACGAACAAGCCGGCAAACGCCTTTACCGCGAGGGCGTTTCCAGTAGCGATGCTCAATTGCAAGCCCGGGTGGGCGCCAGCGACATCACAGTCCCCGCCAGCGTGCTGCCCTGCGCCAGTTGCCACGGCAACGATGGCCGTGGCCGTGCCGAAGGCGGTGTGCGCCCCCCCGGCCTCGACTGGCAACGCCTGGCACTCGGCCAGGGCCTGCGCGAGGCCAACGGCCGTCGCTACCCGGCCTATACCGACAGCAGCCTGGCGCGGGCCATCCAGCAGGGTATTGACCCGGCTGGCAATCGCCTGGACCCGGCCATGCCACGCTTCGAACTGACCTTGGCCGACCAGCGCAACCTCACCGCCTATCTCAAACGCCTGGCCCAAGAACGCGACCCTGGTGTGGAGGAGGGCGTGCTGCGCCTTGGCACCCTGCTGCCCGCGAGCGGTCCGCTGGCCGAAGCCGGGCAGGTAGTGCGTGCCGTGCTGGAAGACGGCGTGGATCAACTCAATCAGCAAGGCGGCATTCACGGGCGGCGCCTGGAACTGGTCGTACTAGACCCAGGTTCCGACCCGGTCAATGCCGAACGCGCCCTGCAACAGTTGCTCGAGCAAAAGCGGGTGTTCGCCCTGATCGCGCCATTGGCGCCCATGCTGGACCTGCGCCTGACGACCTTGTTGGCGCCACAGAACGTGCCGATGGTCGGCAGCACCCCACGCAGCGGCGGCAGCGAACAGATCTTCGACCCGCTACCCGGCTTGCCCGAGCAGTTGCTGAGCCTGGCGGAGCATGCCCGTGGAGCGCTGGGCCTGGCACCGGATGAGTTACGTGTAGTGTTTGCCGGTAACGAACACGCAGCCTTGGCCGAGCAGGTACGCGAGCGCTTACGACAGCAGGGCTGGGCGCCACCCGCTATCCTGGCTTTCGACGGCCAGGCCGTGGACGGGCAGGGCATCGTCTTTCTTGGCCGCGCCCAGGCCTTTGCCGAGTTGGCGGCGGCGTTGCAGGAGGCCGGCCGCGAGCCCTACCTGTTCGCCGCCTCCAGTCAGGTAGCCGGCGCTGTGGCGCGATTGCCGGCGCAGTGGTCGCAGCGGCTGTTTCTGGCCTACCCCTACGTGCCTGAGGACTGGACCGAGCAAGGCCTGGCTGCGCTCGCCGGGCTTCAGCAGCGCCAGGGCCTGGACCCGCGCCAGGCGTCGTTGCAGGTCAATACGCTGTGCGCGTTGCGCCTGCTGAGCGAAGCGCTGAAGCAGATTGGTCGTGATGCCAGCCGCGAGCAACTGATCGCTGCGCTCGAAGGCCTGCACGATGTGCCCACCGGCCTGACCCCGGCACTGGGCTTTGGCCCTGGTCGCCGCCAGGGCATGGCAGGTGCCCATGTGGTGGCGGTGGCCCTGCCCGGGCCGCGCTTTACTTCGGTCAGCCCCTACCGGCCAGTGCCGGTCAGCCCTTGAGCGGAGGTTGTCATGCGTATCCTGTGGTTGTGCCTGTTGCTGGTGCTGACCAGGGCGAGCTGGGCCGATGTGCCGGCGGCGCGGGTCAATGGTGTCGAGATCGGGTTGATGCGCCTGGAACGCTACTTCAGCGAGTACCTGGACGCCCAGGGGCGGGCGGTGACCAGCATCCGCAACCCAGGCCTGTATAAACGCCTGCGTGACCAGGCGTTGGACGAGCTGATCGACAAGGAGCTGTTGTGGCAGGAAGCGCAACGCCAAGGCATTGCTGTCAGCGATGAACAAGTGTCGGCGCAGGTTGGCGAGATCGAAGCGGCATTTGGCAGCCCGGCGCTATTCGAAAGGCGGCTGGCAGAGGCGGGCTTCGACAGGGCGCAGTACACTGAATACACCCGGCATGAGATGGCGGCACAGCAAGTGTACGCCCTGCTCAGCGCAGTCGACGCGCCGAGCCAGGGCGAAGTGGAGGCATTTTATGATGCCAATCAGGAGAGGCTGCAAGGAGCGCAGAACCAAAGTGATAATCCATCGGTCATACGCGAGCAAGGCCTGGCCTTGGCCAGGGCAACGCTCATCGGTCAGCGGGAGGCGCAGGCGCGCCAATCCGTGCGCCAACGTTTGCGCGAGTCCGCTAAAGTGGAAATCGCCGACTGAGCCCGTTGATGGCGCTTGCCCCAATGCTGGGGAATTAAGGTTTGGCAATTTGCCATCATTTTCCCCGCTTGTGGGGAACGGGTGGGGTGCGCCTGCTCAGCGTATGTCGGTTACTGGCCGGCACCCTAGTAAAATCAGTGGCTTACAGTGGTGCAACATGACTATTCACGCCTGGCACGAAGCCTGCTCAAGTCTTTACAAGGGCGTACTTCGCAGACCGGGGAACCGGGCAGTATTTGGGAGTCGACCTTGGTGAACAGAGTATTGGTAGTCGATGACGAACAGACTCTTGCGCAGAACCTGCAAGCGTATCTGCAGGCGCAAGGCCTGGAAGTTCATGTTGCCCACGACGGTGCCAGTGGTATCGAACAGGCTGAAAGCCTGGCACCGCAAGTAGTTGTGCTGGATTACCGCCTGCCCGACATGGAAGGTTTTCAGGTGCTGGAGGCTGTACGCAAGAACAGGCAATGCCACTTCGTGCTGATCACCGCCCACCCCACCGTCGAGGTGCGTGAGCGGGCCGCCGAACTCGGTGTGAGTCACGTCCTGTTCAAGCCGTTCCCACTGGTGGAACTGGCGCGTGCGATCTTCGACCTGCTGGGCATCGAGCGCCGGCGCAGGGCCACGGACAACCCGGCCGAAGGGTTCGTCGAACGACGCCAGAACAGGAACGAATCGTTCCCCCTGCAGTTGTACGATGGAAGCTGGGTGCTGGCCGACCGCCGCCGTAATGGCGCCAAGCCACCGGAGCCCGACGACGATCAACTGCTCACAGGGGAATAGCGGCGCCCGCACCCCTGGCCGAGCCAGCCTGCGACGCGCCCCTGAGCGGAGTCGCAGGCCATGCCAGAAGCATTCGATGCAACCCCGGAATCTGCAAAGCCTGCACCGATGTTTTCGCGGGCATGCCCGCTCCCACAGGATGTATGCAGCCCACAGACCTGTGATGTACCTGTGGGAGCGGGCATGCCCGCGAAGAACCCAGCAAAAATTTCCGCCTACCCCCGCGAACTGCTGGCCCAGGCCCGTTTGCAAGCCACTGACGAGCGCCTGCTCGACTGCCTGGAACGCCTGGCCTGCGACACCCCCGACACCTTCACCCGGCGCCTGGGCCTGACCCTGCATTATCCGGTACTCGACAGCCACAGCCTGCTGGCCAGCACCCCACGCTTCGACAAGGTGGCCTTGGCCCAGTGCCTCAAGCGCGAATGTGTGCTGATCGAAGAGGGCGGCCAGTTGCTGGGCGTGTTCGCCGACCCCTTCGATCCCGCTCGCCTGGCCTGGATCGACGACGTACTGCAAGGCGCGCCGCTTTACCTGGCCCACGCCGCCGACCTGGCCACCTTCCTGGCCCGTCATGAAGAAAGCTTCCACGCTGTCGATGCCCTTGACCACGACGCTGAAGCCAGCAGCGAAAGCGACCCGCTGCAACGCCTGTCGCTGGCCAGTATCAGCGAAGATCAGAGCCGCGTGGTCAAGCTGGTCAACTCCACCCTGTACGACGCCCTCAAGCTGCACGCCAGCGACATCCACCTGGGCATGACCGGCCAGGGCCTGACCATCAAGTACCGCATCGACGGCGTGCTCAACGGTGCAGGCAAGGCCAGTGGCAGCGCCTTCGCCGACCAGGTGATCTCACGTATCAAGGTCATGGCCGAGCTGGACATCGGCGAAAAACGCGTGCCCCAGGACGGCCGCTTCAAGGTGGCCGTGGGCGACCGGCAAATCGACTTCCGGGTGTCGATCATGCCTAGCATCTTCGGTGAAGATGCGGTGCTGCGGGTGCTCGACAAGCAGGACTTGTCCGACCGGGTCAGCGGCGTGCAACTGCAAGCCTTGGGCTTTGCCGACGAGACCTTGCGCGCCCTGCGTCGGTTGGCGGCAGAACCCTACGGCATGATCCTGGTCACCGGCCCTACAGGCAGCGGCAAGACCACCACCCTGTACGCCATGATCAGCGAGATCAACCATGGCATGGACAAGATCATCACCATCGAGGACCCGGTCGAGTATCAACTGCCCGGCGTCCTGCAGATCCCGGTCAACGAGAAGAAGGGCCTGACCTTCGCCCGCGGCCTGCGCTCGATCCTGCGTCACGACCCGGACAAGATCCTGGTCGGCGAAATCCGTGACCCTGACACCGCCCAGATTGCCGTGCAATCTGCGCTCACTGGCCACCTGGTGTTCACCACCATCCACGCCAACAACGTGTTCGACGTGATTGGCCGCTTCAGCCAGATGCAGGTCGACCCCTACAGCTTCGTTTCCGCGCTCAACGCGGTGCTGGCCCAGCGCCTGATTCGCCTGGCCTGCCCGCACTGCGCCACGCCCTGTGAACACGATGACGACACCCTGTATGGCTCAGGCCTGACCCGCGAGGGGGTGGCCGGCTGGACGTTCGTCCGCGTCAAGGGCTGCGGCCATTGCCGTGGCAGTGGTTACCGCGGCCGCAGTGCGATTGCCGAACTGCTGCACCTGGATGATGACCTGCGACAAATGATCGTGGAGCGCCGCCCGCTGGCGCAGATCAAGACGCTTGCCTGTCAGCGCGGCCTGCGCCTGCTGCGGGCCTCGGCCCTGGACCTGGTCCGCGATGGCCGCACCACCCTTGAGGAGATCAACCGTGTCACATTCATCTGACCGTTACTGCGCCGTATTGGGCGCCGAGGGTGTCGGCCTGGGTCGCTGGCACAAGAACCACCACCAATGGCTGGGCAGCCGCGCGTTCAGCAGCGACGCCACCCAACCGGCCTGGGATGCTGCCGTCGACGGGTTGGCCGCGCTGCTGGCCGAGCATGCGGTGCGGGGTGCCCAGTTGCGGGTGCTGCTGTCCGCCCGCTACAGCCGTTTCTGCCTGGTGCCCTGGAGTGACGCCATCGGCCACCCTCGCGAGCTGGACGCCTATGCCCGCGCTTGCTTCGAAAACCTTTACGGGCAGCCGTTGGACGACTGGCGCATCGTGCTGTCACCGGAGCCTGCCGGTGCCGCCCGCATCGCCACGGCGCTGCCCGAAGCCTTGCTGCGGCGGCTGCAGGCACTGGGCCAGGAAAGCCGCCTGAGCCTGCGCTCGGTGCAACCATACCTGATGGCTGCCTACAACCGCTGCTGGTCACAGCTGGAGCAGGGTGACTTCCTGTTCGTGCTGGCCGAGCCGCGCCGCAGTGTATTGCTGCTGGCCGCCGGCGGTGCCTGGCAGCAAGTGCTGGCACAAGGCTGCGCTGACAGCGACCAGGCCTTGCAAGCACTGATCGAGCGTACCTGTGAGCTGTACGGCGAGCACCTGCCACGGGTGTACCTGCATGCCCCGGGCCGCTGCGACGTGCCGCAACTGGCGGCCGTGCAACTGTGCCAGCCGGCCGGCGAAGCCGACCCGCTGTGCGCCATGTGGCGGGCGGTGGCCTGACATGCGCCGCCTCGACCTGGAATTTCAGCCACGACGCAGCGGCCCGCTGGTTTGGTCGCTGCTCGTCCTTGCCAGCGCCATGGTCGCCGGCCTGGTGCTGCTGCAGCAACGCTTGCAGACCGAGCAAGTGGCGCTGGAAGCCAGCGTCCATAGCCTGGAACTGCAACTGGGCCGCCGCCCGGCCAGCACCGAACCCAGGAACAGCGCCGCCAGCCGGGAGCAGGCTGAGCGCCTGGCACAAATGCGCAGTGTGTCGCAGCAACTGCAACGCCCCTGGCAGCAGCTGTTCGCCATGCTTGAAGCCATGCCGCAGGACGACGTCGCGCTGCTCGGTCTGACGCCGGATGCACGCAAGGGCCAGGTGCGCATCACTGCCGAGGCGCGCAACCTCGAGGCGATGCTGCAGTACCACCAGCGTCTGGAAGCCAGCGACGAGCTCAGCGACGTGTCGCTGCTCAACCACGAGGTGCTCGCTGCGCGGCCCGAGCACCCGGTGCGCTTCACCCTCACCGCCACCTGGGAGACCGGCCATGCGCGCCCTTGAATCGTTCAGCAGCCTGATCCTCCAGGAGCGCCTGCGCATTGTCGGCCCGGTAGGCCTGGCTGCCGTAGCCGTAGGCCTGCTCGCCATTGGCGTGGGGTGTGCCGGTGTGCTGCCGCAATGGCAAAGCGTACGCGAACTACGCGCCACCGAAGCGCAGGCCAGCGTACAGGTAGGGCGTGTCAAGCGGGGTGAGCTGAAGATTGCGACCCAGCCCGAGCAGCAGGCCCTCGACAGCCTGCGACAGCAACTGCCCGGGCAGCCCCAGGCCAGCGAACTGATCGAGCGTCTGTACCGCCTGGCCAGCGCCGAGCGCATCAGCCTGGCCCGTGGTGAATACGCGTTGGGCATCGACCCCAAGACCGAGCTGGCCCGCTACCAGATCGTGCTGCCTGTGCGCGGCAGCTACCCGCAGATTCGCGGCTTTATCAAAGGCCTGCTCAAGCAACTGCCGACCCTGGTGCTGGAAGACCTTGAGCTGCAACGCAAACGCATCGGCGACAGCGAGCTCAATGCCCGCCTGCGCATGACCCTTTACCTGTCGAGGTCGTGATGAACACACAACGTGCAGTCATCTGGGCCGGCTTCCTCGGCGTTAGCGCGGCACTGGCCTGGGCGCCGGACCATTGGTTTGGCCAGGACGATGGCGTCGCGGCCTTCGCGGGTAAACCCGCTCCTGCAACAGAAAGCGCTGCGCCCATCGTAGGGGCGGGCTTGCCCGCGAAAGGGCCGGAGCAGGCCTCCCGCGACCTGTTCCCAACCCAGCAATGGACCCAACCCAAAGCCCTGGCCACGGTCATCGAACAGCCCGTGGTCGCCGCGCCAGTACTGGCACCCGCTCCGACCGCCCCAGCCTTGCCATTTGAATTCATCGGCCGCATGGGTGACCGCGACGACCTGCAGGTCTTCCTGCAGAGCGGCGAAAAACTCTACGTCGTGCGCCAAGGCGACGTGATCGAAGACACCTATCGCCTCGATCGGGTATCGGCCAGCGAGCTGAACCTGGTCTACCTGCCTTTGCACCAGTCGCAGACCTTGTCTGTCGGGAGCGCACCATGAAGTCGTCAAAGCTGTGCAAGCCTGCTCCGTTTCTGCTCGTTGCGCTGTGCGTGGCCATTGCCGGTTGCGGCTCCAGCGCGGTACGCAAGGACAGCGATCAATTGATGAAGGAGGGCCAGTACGAAGCCGGCATCGCCCGCCTGGAAGAGGCGTTGCGCGACGACCCGCGTGACACAGAGCTGAACATCGCCCTGGCCCACAGCCGCCAGGCGGCTGTCGAGGCCCTGATTACCCAGGCCGACAGCGACCGTGTCCGCCACGACTTCGCCAACGCCCGCATGGGCTATGGCCGGGTGCTCACCCTGGAGCCGAACAACCGCCGTGCCCAGGAAGGCATTCGCCAACTGGAGCTGATCCGCACCCTGGACGAACGCGTCGCGCTTGGCCAGGCGGCACTGCGCCAGGGCGACCTGTTCGGTGCCGAACGCTACATGCGCGAAGTCTTGCGTCTGGACCCGCAGAACCAGAAGGGCATGACCCTGCGCAGCGACATCGAAAACGTGCAGGCACGCACTGCGCAGCCGTACCCGCAATTGCGCAGCAAGCTCGAGCGGCCGGTCACCCTGGAGTTTCGCGATGCCAACCTGAAGACCATCTTCGAAGTGCTGTCGCAGGTGGCGGGCATCAACTTCATCTTCGACAAGGACCTGCGCCCGGACATGAAGGCCACCATCTTCGTGCGCGAGGTGCGCATCGAGGACGCGATAGCGCTGCTGCTGGAACAAAACCAGCTGCGCCAGAAGATCGTCAACGACAACACCGTGATGGTCTACCCCGACTCGCCGCAGAAGACCAAGGACTACCAGGAACTGGTCATGCGCACCTTCTACCTGACCAGCATCGATGCCAACACCGCGCTGAACATGGTCAAGACCATGCTCAAGACCCGCGACGTGTTCGTTGACGAGCGCCTCAACACCCTGACCATGCGTGACACCCCGGACGCCGTGCGCATGGCCGAGAAGCTGCTGCAATCGCAGGACCAGTCCAATCCCGAGGTGGTGCTGGAGGTGGAAGTGATGGAAGTCGCCACCTCGCGCATCCTTGACCTCGGCCTGCAATGGCCCAACACCTTCGGCGTGCTGAGCAACGACGGCAAACCGGTCAGTGTGCTTGACCAACTGAGGGGCATCGACTCCGGCCGCATCAGCATTTCGCCGTCGCCGCAGGCCAAGATCAACGCCCAGGACAAAGACATCAACACCCTGGCCAGCCCGGTGATCCGCGTCAGCAACCGCGAACAGGCGCGCATCCACATCGGCCAGCGGGTACCGATCATCAGCGCCACCTCGGTGCCGTCAACCCAAGGCCCGGTCATTACCGAGAGCGTCACCTATCTGGACGTCGGTCTGAAGCTTGAAGTGCAGCCCACCGTGCACCTGAACAACGAAGTGGCGATCAAGGTGGCGCTTGAGGTGAGTAATGCCACGCCGCTGGAAGCCACGCGCCAGGGCACCATTCCGGTTCAGGTCGACACCCGCAACGCGCAGACCAGCCTGCGCCTGCATGATGGCGAAACCCAGGTGCTGGCCGGCCTGGTGCGCAACGACCACAACGCCAGCGGCAACAAGATCCCCGGCCTTGGCGACATCCCGGGCCTGGGCCGGCTGTTCGGCAGCAACAAGGACGACATGAGCAAGAGTGAGCTGGTGCTGGCGATCACCCCGCGCATCGTGCGCAACCTGCCGTACCAGAGCCCGTCGGACATGGAGTTCTCCACGGGCACCGAGTCGGCCATGCAGGTGCGCCAGATGGCGCCACTGCCGCCGATGGACATGCCCGGTAACGCGCCGGCCACTGATGCACCGGTCGTGGACAGCCAGATGGCGGTCGTCCCGACCAACGTGAGCCCACGGCCATGAACACCCGGCGCCGCATGCACGGCTTCAGCCTGATCGAGGTGGTGCTGACCCTGGCACTGCTCGGGCTGCTCGCCAGCATGGCCGCGCCGCTGACCGAAACCGTGGTACGCCGCGGCAAGGAGCAGCAACTGCGCGAGGCGCTGTACCAGATTCGCGACGCCATCGATGCCTACAAGCGTGCCTTTGACGCCGGCTACATCGAGAAACGCCTGGATGCCAGCGGCTATCCGCCGAACCTGCAGGTGCTGGTAGAGGGCGTGCGTGATGTGCGCAGTGCCAAGGGCGCCAAGTTCTACTTCCTGCGGCGCATCCCGCACGACCCGCTGGTGGCGGCAAAGGATGAAGACGAAGGCGGCTGGGGCCTGCGCGCCTACGACAGCAGCCCAGACAACCCGCGCGAAGGCGAAGACGTGTTCGACGTGTATTCCAGGGCCCGCGGCAAAGGCCTGAACAACATCCCTTACGGCCAATGGTGACAGCCATGAAACGCAGCAAAGGCTTCACCCTGATCGAACTGCTGGTGGTGATGGCGATCATCGCCACGCTGATGACCATCGCCATGCCGCGCTACTTCAACAGCCTGGAAAGCTCGCGCGAGGCCACCCTGCGTCAAAGCCTGGCAGTGCTGCGCGAGGCGCTGGACCACTACTACGGTGATACCGGCCACTACCCCGATTCACTGGAACAACTGGTGGAACAACGTTACCTGCGCAACACGCCGGTCGACCCGATCACCGAGCGCAGCGATGCCTGGCAGTTGGTGCCACCGCCCGAGGGCGTGGCGGGCGGTGTGGCCGATATCAAGAGCGGTGCCACAGGGAGGGCGCGTGATGGCAGCCTCTTCGCTGAATGGTAAGGCCAATGACGGCTTCACCTACCTCGGTGTGCTGCTGCTGATTGCGGTCAGCAGCGTGGCCCTGGCCGCCACCGGCACGATCTGGGCGAGCGCCGCCCAGCGCGACCGCGAACGTCAGTTGCTGTGGGTCGGCGGCCAGTATGCCCAGGCCTTGCGCAGCTACTACCGCGCCTCGCCAGGGCTGGCCCAGTACCCCCAGGATCTGGCCGACTTGCTGCAGGACAACCGCTTCCCGCAGGCCAAACGGCACATCCGCAGGCTTTACCCTGACCCGATCAGCAACAGCGACGAGTGGGGCCTGCTGCGCTCGATCGACGGCCGTATCACTGGCGTCTACAGCCGCTCGGACGCCACCCCTTTCAAGCGCAGTGGCTTCAGCGCCGAATGGAGCGGTTTCGAGGGGCTGGAACACTACAGCGACTGGCAGTTCGTCGCCGAGCAGGCCTTTACCGAAAGTGCACGCGGTGTGCAGACGAATGCAGGCCCGGGAGACACGCCATGAAGCGCCTGGCTGCGCTGTGCCTGAGCCTGCTGCTGATGGCAGGGGTGGCCACCTGTGCCAAGGCGGGTGCCGAAGACGAGATGCAGGGCTTTATCGTCGATAACACCATCTCGCACATCGGCCACGAGTTTTACTACTACTTCGCCGACCGCCTGCGCGCCACCAGCCGTCTGGACTTCAACCTGGTGGTACGCGAACGCCCCGATGCCCGCTGGGGCAGCCTGGTGACGGTGGAGTTCGAGCGTGAAGTGGTGTATCGCCGGTTCCTGCCACCGAACACCACCGAGCTCAAAGACGAGGCCGTCGCCGCCGCCGACCTGGTCAAGCAGCAGATCATTCAACGCAAGCTGCAGCGCCTGCTACAGGACACCACCGACTTGGAGAGGGACGAGCTATGAACCACCGCATTCCACGTTGCATTGCCGCCTGCCTGCTGGCCAGCGCCTGTGCTGCCCAGGCCACCGAGCTGGTGTACACCCCGGTCAACCCGGCCTTTGGCGGTAACCCGTTGAACGGCACTTGGCTGTTGAACAACGCCCAGGCGCAGAACGACTACGACGACCCGGACCTCAAGGACCGTGCCTCGGCCTTTACCGGCACCACAGCCCTTGAGCGCTTCAGCAACCAGCTGGAGTCGCGGATGTTGTCGCAGTTGCTGGACAACATCAGCAACGGCAACACCGGCAGCATGGCGACCGATGCGTTTCTCATTGACGTCATCGACGATTCCGGGGCCTTGAGCATCAAGGTCACCGATCGTGCCACAGGAGAAATTTCGATCATTGAGGTCAGCGGCCTGAACCCCTGAGAGGGAAGGGCTTTTATGTTGGGGAGAGAACACCATGAAACGTCTGCTGAGCACGCTGCTGATCCTCACCGCCCTGGGCCTGCAAGGTTGTGGCCTGCGCGAACCGATGCCCGCTGAACAGGACTCGGAAACCCCGACCCTGACCCCAAGGGCCTCGACCTACTACGACCTGATCAACATGCCACGCCCCAAAGGCCGGCTGATGGCCGTGGTGTACGGCTTCCGCGACCAGACCGGGCAGTACAAGCCCAACCCGGCCAGCTCGTTCTCCACCAGCGTCACCCAGGGCGCGGCCAGCATGTTGATGGATGCCCTGAGTGCCAGCGGCTGGTTCGTGGTGCTGGAGCGTGAAGGGCTGCAGAACCTGCTGACCGAGCGCAAGATCATCCGTGCATCGCAGAAAAAGCCGGATGTGGCGGAAAACATCATGGGCGAGCTGCCACCGTTGCAGGCCGCCAACCTGATGCTCGAAGGCGGCATCATCGCCTACGACACCAACGTGCGCAGCGGTGGTGAAGGTGCCCGCTACCTGGGGATCGACATCTCCCGCGAGTACCGGGTGGACCAGGTCACCGTCAACTTGCGCGCCGTGGACGTGCGCACCGGGCAGGTGCTGGCCAACGTGATGACCAGCAAGACCATCTATTCGGTAGGGCGCAGTGCCGGGGTGTTCAAGTTCATCGAGTTCAAGAAGCTGCTGGAAGCCGAGGTGGGGTATACCACCAATGAACCGGCGCAGCTGTGCGTGCTGTCGGCGATCGAAGCGGCGGTGGGGCACTTGCTGGCGCAGGGGATCGAGCGGCGGCTGTGGCAGGTGGCGGGGGATCCAGCTGATGGCAAGGCCACGGTGGACAAGTTCTTGAGCCAGAATCTGCAGCCGTGATTGACTGTTAGGGAAGCTCTGATCAATTCAGCACAGGCCGCCTGACCTGTGCTGAATTTGCTTGAAAACATTGCGAATTTCAGGTTTCGGGCAACTTGATTGGAGTTTCCCTAAAGCATTTCGAGACTTTAGCTTGTTCGATGCAGGCAATAGTACAAGCTACCGGCTAGGCGATCGGCTTTCATTGAGTTAGTGAGAAGTTGAAATGGGATGAGTGCGTTCTGTTTCTTAGTATTTTTACCTGCTCCTGATAGTTGCGCCCGTGAAGCGCACTTGGCCTGCTGAGTAGAGTAGTGGAACCCACTGTAGGGGGGGCATATAGGTTACCGATCTCAAGCAATCCACGGTATAGTGGTATGATTTCAGGGTCTGTCGGGGGCTTGCCAAGATATATCGCATCTCTAGCTTGGTCTCGTTGCTCTAGTGTAACTTCGTCGATACCTGCTAATATTAAGCGGTCTCGGTGCTTCTTTATTACCAGACGGCTGAAATCTTTGCTTCTAACCGAAAAGTAAGCATCACGTGCCGACGCTTTGATCATGACTTCTGTGTGTGGTCCCTTGAATATTTCGAGACTCTCCATGGTGTAGAGGTTTGGCTTTTTTTTGTTTAATATTTTTATGTAATCATCATACATTAATTGGGATGACCGCAGGTTGGATGCTCTTAAATTTCCTAGCCTTGACGAAGGCGGTAATTTTTGCGCGGCCAGAATTTGTAGTGGCAGAACGCTGGAATGGCCACTTGGATCAACAAAGTTGATCGGGTCTCCTTGGCAGTAGGCGTAGCTGTTGATGCCGCCTGATTGAAATGGACTTAAATTGTCCGGCGAACAAAAGCGCATCAAGCACGGCTTGTATCCGCGCCGACCATTCCCAAGTAAATATCCATCGGATATTTTGTCGAGCGGCTGATCGTTGAATGCGAGGGTTGAGTGGTTAGCCGCCATGTGCCAACCATAGGGGGTATAGCGTAGCATCGATCATTGCCCCTGGTTTATTTAATATTGTAGGTATATATAGATTAGTGAATAACGGGCCGCAATCGTTGTTTTTAACAGTTGACATATACTGTTGGGGTGTGTGGCCCCCCGGGTTAATCCATGCCAGTGGCTCTCACAGTGTTACCTAATATCGCCTCCGGCGCTCAAAGAGGATCTGGTAAGTATGCCCCGCGAGGGGGGACGGTCCCCGAATGAGATGGTGCGGATTGATAGGGAATCGCTCCGGCGTTTTCGTCCAGGCCTCACCGATCACCTTGAAAGGAGTGCGCCATCGCAGCCCTATCGCGACACAAGGCTCCCACATCGGCCGCAGCAGCCGGCCAGGAGTGCGATCAGGCAACAGAAGTGTTACTGCGCATGCCCTCAGCTTGAAACCCTTCCCTGACCTCGGTAGTCTTTGCCCGCTGCTGTCAATCCAGCAGTCGGGTTTGGTCACCCGCAATCATCAAGGCGCACAAGCGCCCGCTCTGCGATACAGTTGGCGCTTTTTTGTGCCCGGCTGTTTCGTTTTATGGCGGCTGTGCGTGGGGCGCCTCCGTGCGCGCCGGTTTCCTTGATTCCCGGTTGACCAACCCGCGTACAGTCGCCACCCATTCGTTTGGTCACGTTGTGTGGCGACTCCAGTGAATCAAGGAGCGACACAATGACAAAAGGCTTACCTGATCCTCCTGTACGCGCCACCACGGCGGCCTCCAGTTTCTCCACCTGCGAATGCAGCCATCCACCGTTGTTCGCCGTTCGTTTCGGCGTGGATTACGAAGATGCGCTGGTGCACCTGTCCACGCTGCTGAAAGGGGCGTTTGCGACCAACCTCAAGGCGCTGGAACTGGCCAAGGGCACCTGCCGTGATCTGCTGTTGAGCAATGACCATGGGTTGGATTCGGCCAAGGCGGTGGTGGAGGCGTTGCTGGATGGGGTTGAGAGGCAGCAGCTGGCTGGGCGGAAGGCGGCGTCGAGTGCCTGACGGGGCTTGGGTATTGGTGATAGCGATCGATATCCCTGATTGACCTCGAGGGCCTCTTCGCGGGCTCGCCCGCTCCCACAGGTACAGCGCAGTCCTCAGGCTTGGTGCGAACCCTGTGGGAGCGGGCAAGCCCGCGAAGCAGGCGACGCGGTGGATCGCACCGGCAACGCCGGTGATCGCCGGCAAGCCAGCTTCCACAGGGATTGCGCGAGCTTCAAGTAACCTGGCCAGCTACACCCCAATCCATCCACTATCAGATGACGCCCAGCCATTTCTCCCGCACACTGCGGAAAATTCCCAAGCCCGTACCCCGTCACATTGCGGGGCACAGCCGGAGTAGAAAATGGCGCGACAACTAATAACAAACGCCCACGACCCGCTGCACGAATCCCGCGAGGCCCGCCTGAAGCTGGCCAGCGAAGGCGAACTACCGCTAGGGATGCTGCGCGACGAGATCGACGCCTCCTGGCGCCGCAGCCTGGGCCACGGCCTGGACTGTCTGCAGGGCGAACAGGTCGGCCTGGGCCTGGAACAGGGCCATGACCTGCGCCTGCTGCTGGAGCGCAACCGCCTGCTGATCGATGCCGTCGCCCCCGAACTCGACTACCTGGTCGCGCGCCAGGGCAAGGCTGGCATCGTCATCCTCGGCGATGCCCAGGCCAACGTGCTGGCCATCGAAGGCCAGAAGCACGTGCTGCAACGCGAAGGCCTGCGCGATCTGCACCCGGGCAGTTGCTGGAGCGAATCGCTGCGCGGCACCAATGCCATCGGCACGGCCGTGGTCGAAGGCCGGCCGACGCTGATCAACTGCGGTGAACACTACCTTGACCGCCTCAGCCCGTTCTCCTGCACATCCGTCCCGCTGCGCGACCCGCGCGGCGAGGTGATCGGCGTGCTCGACATCACCCGCGAAGGGGTGATGGCGCAACCGCAGGACAGCCTGTCGACCCTGATGCTGGCGGCCGGCAACATTGAAAGCCGCCTGTTTGGCCTGTGCCATCCGGAGCACCTGGTGCTGGCCTTCCACAGCCGCCCGCAGTACCTCAACAGTGCCTGGCACGGCCTGTTGGCCCTGAGCCTGGACGGCGAAGTGCTGGCTGCCAACGACAGTGCCTGCCAGCTGTTGCAGGTGCCGCGTCACGAACTGATTGGGCGGCGCAGCACCGACCTGCTGGGCGAACGTTCCCCGGCCTTTATCGCTCGCCTGTGGCAGGGCGGGGTCAGCAGCGTGCAGACGGCCAAGGGCGAGTTCTATTTCCGTGCCCTACAGCTGCCGCGCCATGGCCGGGTAACCCCCAGCACACCATCCAGCAAGCCGGCCTTGAGCAAACAGTCGCCTGCACTCGATGCTCTGGCCGGTGGTGATCAACGCCTGGCGCGCAACCTGCGCATGGCTCGCCAGGGGCTGGGCAACGGTTTGCCAGTGCTGCTGCTGGGCGAAACCGGTACCGGCAAGGAAGTGGTCGCTCGGGCCTTGCACCAGGCCAGCCCGCGTGCCGACAAACCGTTCGTGGCGGTCAACTGCGCGGCCATTCCCGAAGGGCTGATCGAGTCCGAGCTGTTCGGCTACCGTGAGGGCGCCTTCACCGGTTCGCGGCGCGGTGGCATGGTCGGGCGGCTGATGCAGGCCCATGGTGGCACGCTGTTCCTCGACGAAATCGGCGACATGCCGCTCGCCCTGCAAGCACGCCTGCTGCGGGTACTGCAGGAGCGCCGCGTAGCACCCTTGGGGGCGGGTGACGAGCAGGACATCGACGTGGCGCTGATCTGCGCCACCCACCGCGACCTCAAGCGCCTGGTCCAGGAACAACACTTCCGTGAAGACCTGTTCTACCGGGTCAACGGCGTGTCGCTGCGCCTGCCGGCCCTGCGTGAACGTGAGGACCTGGCGGCGATCATCCAGGGCCTGCTGGACAAGGCCGATGCGCGTGGTGTAACCCTCGACCCGGCGTTGACCGCGTTGCTCGAAGGCTTCGACTGGCCTGGCAACATCCGTCAGCTGGAAATGGTGGTGCGCACCGCGCTGGCCATGCGCGAGGATGGCGAGCAGGTGCTGACCCTCGATCACCTTACCGACTGCCTGCTGGACGAACTGGCCAGCAGCACAGCGCCCTCCGGCAGCCTCAAGGACAGTGAACTGGAACAGATTCGCGGTGCCCTGGCGCGCCACCAGGGCAACGTCTCGGCCGCCGCCGCGGCACTGGGTATCAGCCGGGCGACGCTGTACCGCAAGCTCAAGCAGTTGCGCGGCTGACGTGGGCGGCCTGTTCGCAAGGCTGGTGGATTCCAGCGACCCTGTACTCATGCGCCAGGCGTTGGCCTGGCTGTATGGTTTCGTGCGCCCCCATCGGCGTGCCATCGGCCTGTTGCTCAGCTTGTCGCTGGGTGCATCGCTGCTGGCGCTGGCGCAGCCCTGGCTGGTCAAGACCCTGATCGATGAAGGGCTGCTGGCCAAGGATTACCAGACGCTTTGGCACATGGCGGCAATCATGATCGGCGCGGGCCTGCTGGGCACGGTGCTGGCCGGCGTCAACCGCTACCTGCATACGCGCTTGTCGGGGCGCATCCTGTTCGCCTTGCGCGACGATCTTTACCGCCATCTGCAGCAGTTGTCGCCGACCTTTTACGGGCGGCGGCGTATCGGCGACATTCTTTCGCGGCTGGATGGCGATGTGGCAGAGATCCAGCGCTTTGCCGTGGACTCGCTGTTCTCGGCGGTGTCGGCGGTGATCGGCCTGGTGGGCGCGGTGACGTTGATGCTGATGCTGTCGTGGCAGTTGTCGCTGTTGCTGGCGCTGCTGGTGCCGATCGAAGTGCTGTGGCTGCGCTGGATGCGGCGCAAGGTGGAGCGCGAAGTGCGCAACTTGCGTGAGCGCTCGGCGGACGTGTCGTCTTTCCTGGTCGAGACCCTGCCGGCGATGAAGTTCATTCAGGCGGCCGGCCAGCAAGGCCGGGAAGCAGGGCGCCTGGACCAGCTTGGGCAAGGTTACCTGCGCCAGTTGCTGAAGGTGCAGGTGACCGAATTCTTCACCCAGGCCATCCCCGGCACGCTCACCTCGTGGTGCCGCGCCTGTGCGTTCCTGGTCGGTGGCTGGTGGGTGATCCAGGGCACCTGGCAACTGGGCGCGTTGATCGCTTTTTCTACTTACATGGGCATGGCGGTTGGGCCGGTGCAGAGCCTGTTGGGCTTGTACGTGGCGGTGCAGCGCATGGCTGTCAGCCTGGGAAGGGTGATGGAACTGAAGCAGGAAGCGGTAGCGGTGCATCAGACCGCCAACCCGCAGCCCATCCCCGATGGCCCCGGCGAGTTGCGCCTGGAGGCGCTGAACTTTGCCCATGAGGGGCGCCAGGGTGCGGTACTGAAAAACGTGCAGGTGAGCATCCCGGGTGGCCTGAAAGTCGCCATCAGCGGTGCCTCCGGGGTGGGCAAGTCAACCCTGATCGACCTGCTGCAGCGCTTCTACGACCCGGACGCCGGGCGCATCCTGCTGGACGGCGTCGACCTGCGCGACCTCGACCTTGTTGCATTGCGCAGGCAAATCGCTGTGGTCAGCCAGGACATCGTGCTGTTCCGTGGCACCCTGGCGCAGAACCTGGCTTATGGCGTGCCCGAGGCCAGCCGTGATGAACTGGAACGGGTGGTGCGCCTGGCGCGGCTGGACAGCCTGGTCGACAGCCTGCCGTTGGGCCTGGATGGCTTGCTGGGCGAGCGCGGCCAGCAGTTGTCCGGGGGGCAGAAACAACGCATCGCCATTGCTCGTGCAGTGTTGCAGGCCCCGGCGATCCTGGTGCTGGACGAGGCCACTTCGGCGGTGGATGAGGCCACCGAACGTGAAGTGATCGCGGCCATCGACCAGCTGTTCGCTGACCGCACGCGCATCCTGATCAGCCACCGGGCTTCGACCCTGGCCGATGCCGACCTGCACCTGCAACTGCATGACGGCCAGTTGCAGGTACTGGCGCAGGAGGTGATCAATCATGGGCACTGACGTGCGCGTTGGCATCATCGACAGCGGCTGCTCGCCGGAGCAGGCCAACGGCTTGCTGGATGCCCGCCGTTTCTGGCTGGAAGACGGCCAGTTGCGCGAAGGTGAAATGCTCCCCGACCCGCTTGGGCACGGCAGTGCGGTGCTCGCCAGCTTGCAACACGAGGCCGGTCCGGTGTCGGTGCTGGTGGCCCAGGTGTTCAGTGACCAGGCCAGCACCAGTGCGTTGCAGGTGGCTGCTGCATTGCTGTGGCTGGTGGAATCGGGGGCCACGCTGATCAACCTCAGCCTGGGCTTGCAGCAGGACCGGCCCGTGCTGCACCAGGCTTGTGCCGAGGCGCTGGCAGCTGGTGTGCTGTTGTGTGCATCCAGCCCGGCGCAGGGTGGGCCGGTGTACCCGGCCAGCTACCCTAGGGTATTTCGATTGACCGGTGATGCGCGTTGTGCGCCCGGCCAGTGGTCCTGGCTTGGCACCCGGCAGGCGGACTTTGGCGGTTATGTGGGGGCGGGCGGCCGAGCGGGTGCGAGCTTGGGCTGTGCAGCTTTGAGCGGAAGGATTGCGGCTTTGCTGCGTGACGAGCCGGGTAGGGATCGCCAGCAGGTCCATGACTGGTTGCGCGATCACGCGGCGTTCATCGGCCCAGAGCGTCGGGGGCCCAGCCATGGTTGAGCCGCGCATTGTGGTGCTGGGTGCCGGCCCTGCGGGTGCCGCCACGGCCATTGGCTTGCGGCGGCTGGGTTACACCGTGACGGTGGTGTCGGAGTGGCGCCGTTTCGCGGCCGTAGAAGGCGTTTCGCAGCGGGTGCTGGAGGGCTTGCGTCATGCAGGCCTGGGCGGGGCCTTGAGCCAGGCGGCCATGCCGGCCACCCGCCAGGTGCACTGGAATGGCCAGCATCTGCAGATGAACCAGGAGTTTTTGCTCGACCGGCAACGTTTTGACCAAGCGCTGCGCGAAGACCTTCAGCGCGCAGGCGTGCGTGTGGTCGAGGGGCGGGTGCGTGAGGTTGTGCAGGGGGGCGGTCATCATGTGCGCCTGGACGATGGGCAGGTGCTGACCGCTGATTTCCTGGTTGAGGCCCGAGGCCGACAGGCGCCCCTGGCCGCAGACCGCCTGCGTGGGCCGGAAACGGTCAGCCTGCTCAACGTCTGGCAGGGTAGCCCCGGTGCACCTGCGTCGGCGGTGGAGAGCCTGGAGGATGGTTGGGCGTGGATGGCACGGCTGGAAGATGGCCGCTGTTACTGGCAAGTCACCCAGGACGCTGCCGGGCTGCCGGGGAAAGCTGGGTTGGCAGCGTACTGCGTGGCGTTGCGGGGCCGCAGCGCGTTGGTAGCCGAGCTGTTCGACGATCAGGCATTGATACCGGCACAGGTGCATGCACGTAGCAGTACCGCCATACTGGCGGGTGAATGTGTCGGGCAGGACTGGATCCGGGTGGGGGATGCCGCCATGGCCGTTGACCCGCTGTCGGGCAACGGGATTTTTCAGTCGCTCTCTTCGGCATTGCAGGCGCCGGTGGTGATCAATACGTTGCTGCGCAGGCCTGAGCGGGCCGAGCTGGCGCGGCAGTTTCACCAGCAGCGGGTCGAGCAGCTGTTCTTGCGTTTTGCCCGCATTGGCCGGGATTTCTATGCCCAGGAACAAAGCCGGGTGGGGCAACCGTTCTGGGCCCGGCGCCAGGGTTGGCCGGATGCGCAACCCCTGCACCTGAGCACGGACTGGCGAGCGGTGCGAGTGGCACGGCAGCCAGTGTTGCGTGACGGGCTGGTGGATGAAGCCGAGGTCGTGGTGACGGCGGACCAGCCGCTGGGGGTTTGGCATTTGCAAGGTGTAGAACTGGCACCGATAGTTCGCGGGCTTCATGCTGGCCTGGCGCTCAGTGCTGTGCTTGAGGGACAGCAGGTTGAGCATCAGAAAATGGTGCGACGTTGGCTCACAGAACAGGGCTATACCTGAACCCCGGGGCTGCATGGCGTCCCCAGGATCCCGGCTCGGAGCCTCTGGACCGCTACTCGCTTACCGCCGTCAGGTTGCTGCGCCCGACCGCGCGCAGGGGGGCAGTTTCAATCAGCCCCAACCCCAGCACTCCAACAACGATTGCGCACCCTGCTTGTAGCAGCAACGGGGCGCCAAGACCATGAATGTCCGCGAGCCAGCCGCCCAGCACCGGGCTGAGCACGCCGCCGACCACTTCACCCATGCCCATCACCAGCCCGACGCAGGCGGCAATGCGATGAACCGGTACGGTTTCTGATGGAATGGTGGCCATGAAGATCGGCGCCACTCCGCTGGCCGACCAGGTGATGAACAATACCGTGCAAAGCATCCAGAACGGCCCTTGAAAATACAGCGCTGCCAGCGGCGTGAGCGCCCCGATCAGGGAGAACACCACCACTACCAGGCGCCGGCCCAGGCGGTCGGAAAGCGCAGGCACGATGAAACTGCAGAGCGTGGCACTGGCACCTAGCACGCTCATCAAGATACCCATTTCGGTAGAGCCGAACTGCCGCTCGTTCATGTAGTACACCGGCATGAACGCCCACCCCAGCACCATCCACGCCACGTAGAAGCACGCGATGAGCATGCTCAACCAGACGTTGCGATAACGCAGTAGTTCTAACAGCGAACCTGCTGCGACGGGCTGCGAGGCGGAAGGTGTCGTCGGCTGGGCAATGACTACCTCCCTGGGCTCGCGCACGTACTTCCAGATCATGCACGCGGCAATCAACCCGGGGATGCCCGCGACGATGAATGCAAGGCGCCAGTGGTAGTGGCTGGCCAGGGCCACGAGCAGCAGGGGCGCGATGCATGAGCCCAGCAGGTTGCTGCCAAAGTTCTGCATGATGCCCATGTTGTGGCCGCGACGGCTTGCCGTGGAGTTCATCGCCATCAGGGTTTGCGAGATAGGCAGTATCGGGCCTTCGGCCACCCCCATCAGCAGGCGGGCAGCCAGCAGCATGAAGAAGGTGCTGGCCAGCCCGGAGAAGAACGAGCACACCGAAAACACGATCACGGCCACCAACAGGTAAGGCTTGCGGCGCCCGCTGCGGTCGGAACGGGCGCCAAGCAGGTACCCGGACAGTGCCCAGGTCAATGACAAGGCCGATACCAGCAAGCCGATCTGGGTATTGCTCAAGGACAGGTCGGCGGCCACGAAGGGCGCCAGGAAACTCATTGCATTACGGTCGAAGAAAACAAAACCGAAACTGAGGCTGAGCACGAACAGCAAGCGGTTTTCGTAGGAAGAGAACCAGCGGCGCATGGTGTATCTCCTGCATGATTATTGTTATTGGAATACGCGACGTTCAAAGGCGTCCGCCAGCAGGTGATAGCAAACGCTAGGCCAATTGCGCAGGCCAGCCCCAGGCCCTTGCATACAAGGCCTTGCGCCGGGGCTGGAGCGGCGCAAGCCTTGATCTTTGTTGATCAAGCTGGCAAAAGTTGATGATCAAATATCGGCCTGGCCATCGTGTGACACCGCCCGTGCGCAGAACAAGAACAATAGGAGAAGGTATGAGTCGTTCATCCATCGCGGCACCCCGCGAAGCTGTGTCGTGTTCCCCTCAGGCCTATGAAACTAGCAGCCCGACCCCGGCCGACCTGCGTCGCTACCTGCGGTTTTCAGATGAGGATGCGCGTATCTGGCTGGACGACCAGAGCATGGTCATGCTGCATTCCAGCGCGCTGGGTGCATTGCGCCGCGAGTTGATCGAAAGCGTCGGGCGTGAAGGCGCGCGGCGCATCCTGATGCGCATCGGTTATTCGGCGGGTAGCCAGGATGCCGCGCTGGTACGCAAGCGCTGGCCGGCATCGGACGAGCGCAGCTCGTTCATTGCCGGCGGCCGGCTGCATGCGTTGCAGGGTGTGGTGCGGGTGGAAACGGTCGACCTTGACCTGGACATCGAACGCGGCCACTTCCACGGGGAATACCTGTGGCACGACTCGCGTGAAGCCCATGAGCACATAGCCCACTACGGGGTTGGCGACGAGGCTGCGTGCTGGATGACCCTCGGCTACGCCGCCGGTTATGCCAGCGCCTTTATCGGCAAGCTGGTGGTGTACCGTGAGGTCGAATGCGTGGCCGCAGGCGGCCGCTGCTGCCGGATTGTCGGCGATACGGCAGATCGCTTGCCAGATCATGAGCACGGCGCCGAGCAGCGCTACTGGGACCCTGCGCACTTTATTCAGATGAACTCGATCTGGTCGCCCTCCGAGGGCGAGGCGGTACAACCTGCCTGCACGGCCAGCAGCTTGCCGCTGCAAGACGACATGGTCGGCATTTCTGCTGCTTTCAGCGTTGCCCGTCATCAAATTGCGCAAGTGGCACCCACCCGTGCCACGGTGCTGTTCAGCGGTGAGTCGGGCGTTGGCAAAGAGGTGTTCGCCAAGGCGCTGCATCGGCTCAGCCCGCGCGCCCAACAACCGTTGGTGGCGGTCAACTGTGCAGCTTTACCAGAAAGCCTGCTGGAAGCTGAACTGTTCGGTGCCGAAAAAGGCGCCTACACCGGTGCAACGCAGGCGCGTACAGGTCGTTTCGAACGGGCCTCTGGCGGCACGCTGTTCCTGGATGAGGTCCAGGCGTTGAGCATGAGCGCCCAAACCAAGCTGCTGCGCGCCTTGCAAGAGGGAGAAATCGAGCGGGTGGGCGGCAACAGGCCGATCAAGGTCGATTTGCGGGTTATTGCTGCGACCAACGCCAACCTGCGCGAAGCGATTGCTCGCGGCACCTTCAGGGAAGACCTGTTCTTCAGGCTGAACGTGTTCCCCATTCACCTGCCTCCGCTGCGTGAGCGCCGGGATGACATCCCGCTGCTGATGGAGCACTTTTTCAAACACTTCACCCAACTGCACGGCAAGCAGGTCACCGGGTTCAGTGCCCGGGCCGTGGAAGCGCTGCTCAACTACAGCTACCCCGGCAACGTACGAGAGCTGCAAAATCTGGTGGAGAGAGGTGTGATTGCGGCACCCGGGCAAGCATCGATTCGTACCCAGCACCTGTTCCCCTGCGGTGAGCAGGCGCCCCGCGCCGGGTTGGGCGTGGGCGGTGACGGCAGCCTGTGCAAAGCGCCCAGCGAGCCGGACCCGCGGGGCACGCCCATGGCCGAACTCAAGCATGCCATTCACAACCAGCAACTGGAGCAATATCGGCTGGTGTTGCAGGCCTGTAATGGCAATCTGTCTGCCGCAGCTCGGCAACTGGGTATCAGCCGTCCGCAGCTGGCCTACCGACTGAAGGCCCATGGGCAGGGGTGAATTGATGATCGAGCTTGATCAAAGCGGATCAATTTGATCAAGCCAGGCAACGAATACTGTTGGCACAACCCCATGATACAGGGCGTTTCGCCGCGTCCCGGGGGCTGGCACAGCCCTTGCGATGCACCAGGCGCGACTTCCTGAAGCGGTAGTTTCAGGTCGCACTTCATAACAACAAAAACAGAGAGTGCATCATGAATGCTCAACCGAGCGGCACTTGGGTGCCTGGCGTTCGCGTTACCGCCTTGTCCATTGCATTGACCGCCTTTGCGTGTGCTGCCCACGCACAGGAGGCGATCAAGTTGGACCTGCAAGTGTGGAACCTGTCGGTGAAAAACCTGGATACCGGCCCCGATCCTTACCACTACGCCAACAGCGGCAACGTGTTCGCCGGTGTCGAGGGCGACCTTGACGCACTGGCGAGCATAGCCAGGGCGTCGTTCAGTCTGCAGTACGTGTTCTTCCCGTTCATGCGTGGTGAAGGGCAGCCCGCGGAGGACAGCTGGCAGGGCAAGGCCGGGAGTTTCTTTGCCGGAGCGCCGATGCACAACGACATCGATACCGGCTACCTGGCACGCTTCACCTGGAACCAGCGTCTGTTGCAGGACCACCTGGAACTGGCGGTGGGCCGCAGCAATGCCCGTCAGCACTTCTACATGGCCAACTGTGAGAACGTGATCACCTGCAACGACCCGGTCATCGATAACTCCACTGGTATCCTGCCGTACCCCTATGGCAGTTGGGGCGGTTACGCACGTTATCGTTTCGGTTCCGGCAGCTACCTGCATAGCGGGGCGTTCGAGTCAAACCCCCAGCACTACTTCAAACGTACCAAGGGATTTGACTGGGACCCGGGTGATGCCAGCGGTGTGACCTGGCTGGCCGGGGTAGGGGCGAAAGCGGATTTTACCCAGGACCCTTATGCGTACCATTACGAACTGAACGGTTTTCATAACACCGGCGAACAGATCGACCCCATGGACGGCCGCTTGCGCAGGGGGAGCGATGGGCTGCTGTTCAAGTTCCGCCAGACATTGGCCAGAGAAGGCGAGGCCGCCGTGCCCGAGCGGGGTTGGCAGGTGTTTGGCGCCTGGTCCTGGAGCGCCGATGACATGCAGCCTTTTTCCCATTTCGCCGAAGTTGGTGTGACCCGCCTTGGCCCGTTCGGTCGGCCGCAGGATACGCTCAACCTCAAGGCCAGCTACCTGCGCCTGGGTGCGCGCCAGGCAGCCTGGCAAGAGCACGCGCGGCTGCTTGCCACCGGCCGCGATGAGCGTACGCGTCGAGGTGTATCACGTATCGAGCTGAACACGCACTGGCAAGTCACCCGCAACCTGGCACTGGAGCCCAGCGTTCAGTACATCTTCAACCCGGACAACTTCTACAACCCCAGCGCGCCAGTGAGTGGCGACGGTGCGGTAATAGCCCTGGAGGTCATGTACAACCTCGGTTCCGCGCTCGGTTTGTAGGCCCTGAACGCAAACCTCCCGCCGAAGCGGGAGGTTTTAACCGGTGACTATTGAGGCGGTCAGGCCTGCTGGGGGGCTACCATGATCTTGCATTGATGCTGGCGTTGTCGCAGGGCTTCGAATGCCTGGGGCATCTCGGCCAGCGACACGGTTTCGCTGACCATGGTTAGCGGGGCGGCATCGGGGCCGTCCAGCACATCTATAGCGGCGCAGAACTCGTCCATGTTGAAGAACGCCGACATGACCAGGTTCACCTCCTTGGACACTGCCTGGAACGGCATGAACCTGTCCGCGACCGTGCACAGCCCAAGCACCACAACCGTGCCCCGTGGGCGCACATGGTCGATAGCCTGTGCAATCAGGCCTGGGCGGCCGACGCACTCGAAAACGATGTCGGCCGCGCCGCCCAGGTTTTGCGCAATACACGCCGGCAGTGCGCCGTCGCCTACCAGAAAGTGCGTCGCCCCAAGATGCAACGCGCGCTCGCGCTGCCAATCGCCCAAGTCGGTGATGGCGACGGTGGCTGCACCCAGGCGCCTGGCCCAGTAGGCCACTGCCAGGCCGATAGCCCCTGCACCCAGAATCAGTACCTTCGCGCCAGGCTTGAGCCCTGCCCGCATCACACCGTGCAAAGCCACGGCAAGGGGCTCGGCGAGGGCGCTGTCCTTGAGCCCGACACTGCTCGGAATAACCCGGCACTGGTGGCCCTTGGCAGTCGCCCACTGCGCAAAACCACCCCCCTGCAAGCTGAACGCGGGGCACCAGGCAGGCTCACCGCGCAGACAACTGGCGCACTGCCCACAACCGCGCAAAGGTGCCACGGCCACGGCATCGCCGACTTTCAGGTTGTTTACCTGCTTGCCACACTCAACCACACGGCCGCTGTACTCATGGCCCAGCACGCTGCCTGGGGCAATATTGAAAGCCGGGTCCTGGGTCATGTGCAGGTCACTGCCGCAGATGCCGCAGCGACACACCTCTATCAGAACTTCGTCGGCAGCGGGCACAGGCATCGCAACCGTGCCCAATTGCAAGGGCTGGTTCAGGCCTTTGAACAGAATTGCTTGCATCATCGCCTCCTCAGTCCACCCGGCCGAGCATCTGCCCGCCGTCTATGACAATCTGCGCGCCCGTGACGTAATCCGAGGCAGGCGAAGCCAGGAACAAGGCCAGGCCCTTGATTTCCTCGGTGGAGGCGATCCGATGTTGCGGCACTCGCTGAGCGAAGGCCGCGCGGTCGGCCGGGTTGCGCAAACGGCCCCCGGCGATGTTGGTCACGAACGGGCCAGGCGCGATCGCGTTTACGTTGATGCCGTAGCGGGCCAGTTCCATCGCGGCCTGCCGCACGAGTGACGCAGCGCCGGCCTTGGCTGGCATGTAGGGGGTGCCGACGATGGCTTCATTGATGATCGCGGCATTGGAGGTTGTGACGATGATGCGGCCCTGACCACGCGGTTTCATCAAGCACACTGCCGCACGCAGGGTGGTGAACACCGAGGTGAGGTTGGTTGCAAGCACCTTGTCCCAGTGCGCTTCGTCCAACGTCTCCAGTGCGCCTTCAGCGCAGCGCTGGCCCTCGCTGTCCAGAAAGCCGGGGCCAGCGTCGATGCCGGCGTTGGCGAACACAACATCCAGCCGGCCATAGCGCTCGCCGATGCGTTCGAAACAGGCATACATCGCCTGGCGATCGGTAGCGTCCACCACTTCCCCGTGCACGGCGAAACCCAGCGCGGTCAACCGCGCTACGTGTTCTTGCAGGCGTTCGTCGTCCACGTCAAGCAGGGTGACCTGCGCCCCTGCTTCGGCCATCACTTCGGCATAGGCCAGACCAATGCCGCTGGCGGCGCCGGTAACCACACAGGTCAAGCCTTCGACGGCAAATCGTTCCCAGTACTTCATCTGCGCCTCCCTGTCTGTCGACTGCTGCACCCGCTCACAGGAACAACGCCTGGTTGATTGGCAGCCCGTGTTTCTCGCAATGGCTCACGTAATGATTGATGAACCAGAACACATCGGTGGTTTCGGTGTGCTGGCCGTGCTCGTCGAAAAACTCGATAGGCCCGTGAATCCAGAACAGTGCCTTCATGCCTTGCGGGTCATCGGAATACAGGGTGTGCGCCGTGCCTGGGGTTTCGAAGACAAAGCTGCCGGGCTTTGCGACCCAGTCGTACTCGTAATATCCCCAGGTGCCCTCCAGCGTTACTGCTGACACGGCTGCGCGGTGCCGGTGGGTGCCGATGCGGCCGCCGCCCTTGACCCAGAGAATGTTGCACACGCTGCCGGTTCGTACATCGAAGCTGAGGTGGCGTATGGCGGCGCAATCGCCGAACGGGACCCAGGGTGATTCATCCTCGCCGGTGCCTATGTGCCCGCCATGCAGGCCATAGCGGTCGACGATGGTGGCATGGGGCTCAGGCGGCAGTTGGACAATGCTTGGCTTCAGGGTGGTGTTCATGAACAGGCCTCGATGTGTTGTTTTTATGGTCGAGCGTTGGCTCGCGAGGATCTTGTGCACAGCCTGTGCCAAGCCCTGAAAGGCCTGATTTACGCAGGTTAGAGCGGGTTAAGGTGGTGAGAATTCATGCAGCTTGGCAGGCTTGATGATTAAATTTGATCAAGCGCGTGGTGCAGAAGGGGCGCGCCGCGCCCCGCTATTGCAGGTCAGAAGAAGGTCCCGACAATCAACTGCAGGTAAGTCCCGGTATCCCGCCCGCCCAACTGCGTACCGCCATTGGCCGCACTGCGCTCCGGTTTGTAGAACCCCACCACCGGACTGATCAGCAGGTGGTCGTTGACCATCCATTCCACATACAGGTCCAGCTCGCGTCCGCCAAGGTTGCCCTGGTCGGTGTCCAGCGTGTCGAAGTCGAAGTACAGTGCGCCGACGGTCAGGTTGTCCCGTGGCTTGCCCTTCAGCGCTACATGGTGCACTTGGCTGTTCTTGTTGAACGGCCCGGCATAGTTGGCTGCCACTTCACCCTGGAACCAGGTGCCGTAGCCCCGGCTCAGGCCATAGAACAGCGGGTCGAAGCCTTCTGAGAAGCGGCTGTAGCGATAGGTGGCGGTAGGTGACCAGGGCAATTGGGAGAAGGTCCAGTTGCCCTCCAGGTACCAGGCATTCTCGCGCCCGCCGGTCTTGTCCTGGGTCACGTACTCGGCGGCCAGCTCCAGGTCTTTGACGCCCAGGTTGCCGCGCCCGCGCAGGCTGGCGGTGTCCATGCCGTCGCGGTGTTCCAGGCCCATGATCTGCGCGTAGCGCTGGTCCACGTCGAGGCCGCGGATCCAGCTCAGGCCGACGGTGCCGGTATCGGCGACGTGCTCCAGGTTGGCTACTGCCAGGGAAGTGTCGGCTTGGTAATGGTTGTCGGACTTCAACCACATCAGGTCACCGCGCCAGCCCTGGTTACCGCCCAGGCGCAGCACGGCGGTGCGGTCGAAGGCCTTGCGCGCGGCCAGGTAGTAGGCACCGCCGCGATCGAAGTTGGCCCCCAGGTCGACCTTGCCCAGGTTGACCGGGTCACCCTGGATCAGGAAACCATCACCCAGGGTGACGACCTGGCGGCCACCGGAAATGTCGACGCCATCTTCGCCCAGCGCCGGAAACAGGTTGGCCGAGCGCCAGCCCAAATACAGGTCTTCGGTGGCGGTGCGGCGTTCGTCGCCCAAGGTCAGGCCGGCGGCGTCGCCATCGCCCCAGGTGGCGGAACTGAGCAGGCTGAAGGCGCCGTAGAGGGTGCCGCTATCGGCCAGGGTCTGGCTGCCGCTGAGGCCGTATTTTACGTAGCCTTCCTGCCAGGCGGTGCTGCCGGGTTGGCGGTTGCCGGCCTGGTTGAAGCTTTCGTCGCTGTGGAAGACACCGAACAGGGCTTCGAGGTTGGCGTTGAGGCTGGTGCCATCGTGGTTGTACAGCTCGTAGGCTTGGGTGGCGGGGGCGGTTAACAGCAGGGCCAATGTGCAGGCGAGTGTGTGCCTCATGGGTTTGCTCCATGGTTTTTATTGTTGTTTTTTTGTTGCCTGTGCCGGCCTCTTCGCGGGTGAACCCGCTCCTACAGGGCATGTGATACCTGGTGTAGGAGCGGGTTTACCCGCGAAGAAGCCGGTACAGGAAAAAGATCAGAGCTTGATCAACACCGATTTCAGCTCCGTGTAATGCTCGATGGCCGCTGAACCCATCTCACGACCAACGCCAGACATCTTGTAGCCACCAAACGGCAGCGCCGGGTCCAGCGCGCTGTGGCAGTTGACCCACACCGAGCCAGACTTGATGCGCGGGATCATGCGGTGCACGGCGGCCAGGTCGTTGGACCAGATGCTTGCACCCAGGCCATAGGGGTTGTCGTTGGCCATGCCGATCACTTCGTCGATGTCATCGAATGGCATCGCCACCAGCACCGGCCCGAAGATTTCTTCCTGTACCAGGCGGTGACGCTGGTCCACATCGACAATCACCGTCGGCTTGACGAAGTAACCAGGCCCGAAACCTTCACCCCCGCAGGCGATGGTGGCGCCCAGTTCGCGGCCAAGCTCGATGTAACCAGTGACGCGGTCCTGCTGCTTGGCTGAAATCAACGGGCCCATCTGCACCGACGGGTCCAGCCCGTTGCCCAGCTTCATGGCATTGGCGATCCCGGCGATGTCGGCCACCACGTTGTCGAAGTGCTTGCGGTGCACATACAGTCGCGAGCCTGCGCAGCACACCTGGCCCTGGTTGAAGAAGATCGCCGTGGCCGCACCGGCTGCGGCTTCCTGCAGGTTGGCGTCGGGCATGACGATGGTCGGCGACTTGCCGCCCAGCTCCAGGGTGACGCGGGTCATGTTGTCCATGGCCGCCTTGCCGATCAGCTTGCCGACCTCGGTGGAGCCGGTGAAGGTCAGCTTGTCTACGCCGGGGTGGCGGCTGAGCGCGGCGCCGGCGTTCAGGCCGGTACCGGTAACCACGTTGAACACACCGGCCGGGTAGCCGGCCTCGTCGACCAGCTCGGCCAGCTTGAGCACGCTCAGTGGGGTTTCATCGGCAGGCTTGAGCACCACGGTGCAGCCGGTGGCCAGTGCCGGGCCGAGCTTCCAGCAGGCCAGCAGCAGTGGGAAGTTCCAGGCAACGATGGCGCCAACCACGCCCACTGCCTCGCGGCGCACGAAGCCGTGGAACTGGTCGTTGGGCATCAACGGCATGGACGCTTCGACGGTGCTACCCTCGATCTTGGTGGCCCAGCCCGCCATATAGCGCAGGAAGTCGATGGCCAGTTGCACGTCCATCACCTGGGCCACGGCGGCGCTCTTGCCATTGTTCAGGCATTCCAGTTCGGCCAGCTGACGCGCATCGCGCTCCATCAGGTCGGCCAGGCGCCACAGCAGGTTCTGCCGCTCGCGTGGGCGCATGCGGCTCCAGGGCGAGTCGTCGAAGGCCTGGCGCGCAGCGCGCACGGCGCGGTCGACATCTTCGGCCTCGGCGGCCGGCACTTCACCCAGCACTTCGCCGGTGGCCGGATTGCGGAACGACAGGGTGCGACCGCTGGCGGCGTCCTGCCAGTCGGCACCGATGCGCATCTTCAGCTTGCGTTCGAGAAAGGCGCGGGTGGTGGGCAGGATGGGCAGTTCGGAAAGCATGGGGCTGTGCCTCTTGTCATTGGATGTGACGGGCACTGGCGCAATGGCCGTGCCAACCTGGGCTGATAGCCGCAAAGCGTTGTGGGCGTTGGGTTTTGCCTGAGCGCAAGGTTGCGATTGCCGGGTTGCGCTGTTGCACATTGAGACGGTGTGAGACGGTGGTGAAACAGTGGCTGTTCGGCCTCTTCGCGGGCCCTGTCTCAACATGAAACACCCTGTCGCGAAATGGCACGCTGCAAATGGCCATCCCGGCTCCTGGCCAAGCCCCGAAAACCGCTTAAAAGGTTGAAAGGAAACGCTTTTACCCTAACTGGCACAGTTCCTGTATCACAACCGTCACATGCACACCTGCTGTACCAAAGCGTGCGAAAACGATAAGAACAACAACCGTGGAGGTCTGACCTTGAAGACGACTCGACTCCGGCGGCATGCGGGCAAACTGGCGCTGGTCGCCGCCGCGCTGCTGAGCACCCAGGCCATGGCGGCCGAGCAGGGCCCGAGCCTGTTGCAGAACAAGTGCATGGGGTGCCATATCCCCGAAGGCAACGACACCTATAGCCGCATCAGCCACCAGCGCAAGACGCCGGAAGGCTGGCTGATGAGCATCGCCCGCATGCAGGTGATGCATGGCCTTCAGATCAGCGACGACGACCGTCGCACGCTGGTCAAATACCTGGCCGACAAACAGGGCCTGGCGCCCAGCGAAACCGATGGCGTGCGTTATGCCATGGAGCGCCGGCTCAATACCGTCGAGCACTTCGACACCCAGCTCAGTGAGACCTGTGGCCGTTGCCACTCGGGTGCCCGTGTCGCCTTGCAACGGCGCCCGGCCAAGGAGTGGGAACACCTGGTCAACTTCCACCTTGGCCAGTGGCCGTCCCTTGAATACCAGGCCCAGGCGCGTGACCGCGACTGGCTGCCGATCGCCCTGCAGCAAGTGGTGCCGGACCTTGCCAAGCGTTACCCGATGGACAGCGCGGCCTGGGCCGAATGGCAGAAGGCCAAGCCCAAGGCGGACGTACTGCCGGGGCAGTGGGCATTCAGCGGCCATATGCTGGCCAAGGGCGATGTACGTGGGGTGATGAGCGTCACGGCCGGAGAGGGCGACACCTTCAAGGTCGAGGTCAAGGGTGCTTACGCCGACGGTACACCGTTCAACGGCAGCGGCTCGGCCATCCTGTACAACGGTTATGAATGGCGGGGCAATGTGAAGGTTGGCGATGCCAACCTGCGCCAGGTGTTCGCCGCGCTGGATGGCGAAATGAAAGGCCGTATGTTCGAAGCCGATCACGATGAGCGCGGGTTGGACTTCAGCGCCGTGAAGGAAGGCAAGGCGCAGTTGCTGGCGGTACAACCGGCGTTCATCAAGGCCGGCGGCGAAAGCGAAATTACCCTGGTTGGCAGCGGCCTGACTGGCAAGCCGGACCTGGGGGCCGGGGTGGAAGTGACCGAAGTGCTGGAGCAGACCCCTACCTTGGTAAGGGTCAAGGCCCGCGCCGCGGCCGATGCCAGGCCAGGCCTGCGCGAGGTGGCGGTAGGTACGCTCAGGGGCGTGAACCTGGCGGTTTACGACAAAGTCGACGAAGTGAAGGTCGTGCCGGCGTTTTCCATCGCGCGCATTGGCGAGAACGGCGCCTCCGTGCCGAAAGTGCAGGGGCGTTTCGAGGCCGAAGCCTGGGGCAAGGATGCCGATGGCCAGCCGCTGCGTATCGGCTACCTGCCGGCCAGCTGGAGGGTCGAGCCGTTCAACGAGCGTGCTGTCGAGGATGAAGACGTCAAGTTCGCCGGGCAGATGCAGGCCGATGGCGTGTTCGTGCCAGGCGGTGCCGGGCCCAACCCGGAGCGCAAGATGATGACCAACAACGCCGGTAACCTCAAGGTCATCGCCACGCTGGCCGACGGTGGCCAGACCGGCGAAGGGCACATGATCGTCACCGTACAGCGCTGGAACAACCCGCCGCTGCCGTAACGGCAGGCTGCAACGGTTTTCCAACGGATCGATTATCGGGAGGTCGCCATGGGCGTACTACTGAACCTGGTCGAACGCAACCTGCACGAAGTACAGGTTGATGCCGACCGCATGCTGTTTCATATCCCCAGCAGTTCGCTGTTCACCGCTGATGCGGTGACCGGCGGCATCATCGACACCTTGCGCCAGCAAGGCTGCTCGGCCGAGGAGCTGATGCAGCGCCTTGGCCAGCAGTTTGCCGGCGAGGATATCCAGGACACCCTGCGCGAGCTGATCGCGCTGGAGCTGGTCAGCGACGGCTCGCCGCTGACCCCGGAAATCGCCCTCAGGCAGGTCGAGCGCACCGCGCTCAACACCGTGGTGCTCAACGTCAACACCGGCTGCAACCTCAGCTGCACCTATTGCTACAAGGAAGACCTGGACAAGCCTTCCGCCGGCAAGAAAATGAGTACTGCCACCGCCGAAGCCTCGGTGGAGATGCTGCTCAAGGAGTCACCCAACGAGCAGCGCTACAGCGTGGTGTTCTTCGGTGGCGAACCGCTGTCCAACCGGCCGTTGATCGAGCACATGGTGGCTTACTGCGAGCGGCGGTTCGCCGAGGCGGGCAAGCAGGTGGAGTTCATCATGACCACCAACGCTACCTTGCTGACCGAAGAAATCATCGATTGGCTCAACGCCCACCGCTTTGGCCTGTCGATCAGCATCGATGGCCCCAAGACCGTGCACGACCGCAACCGTATCACCGTGGGCGGGCAGGGCACCTATGATGTGGTGCGGCGCAAGGCCGACCTGCTGCTGTCCCGCTACACCAGCCGGCCGGTGGGGGCGCGGGTCACGCTGACCCGTGGCATTACCGACGTTGAAACCATCTGGAACCACCTGTTCAACGAAATGGGTTTTGCCGAGGTTGGCTTTGCCCCGGTTACCTCTGGCGACATGGCCGACTTCAACCTCACTGGCGAAGAGCTGGTGCAGGTGTTCGCCAACATGAAGGCACTCGGCCGGCGCTACCTGGAGGCGGCACTGGAGCACCGCAACATCGGCTTCTCCAACCTGCACCAGTTGATCACCGACATCCACGAAGGCCACAAGAAGGCCCTGCCGTGTGGCGCCGGGTTGAAGATGCTGGCGGTGGACCATGAAGGTGAGCTGAACCTGTGCCACCGCTTCACCGGCTCCAGCCTGCCCACCTTCGGTAACGTGCACCAGGGCGTGAAGCAGGCGCAGCTCAACGACTTTCTGTCGCAGCGCCTGGACCGCAGCAACACCGGCTGTGAAAGCTGCCGCATTCGCAACCTGTGCTCCGGCGGCTGCTATCACGAGAGCTATGCGCGCTACGGCGACCCGCAGCACCCGACTTATCACTACTGCGAACTGATGCGCGACTGGGTGGACTTCGGCATTGAAGTTTACAGCCGCATCATGGCCGCCAACCCGGCCTTCATCGATCGCTACATCACCCCGCGGAAGGCGCACTGACATGAAGCACTTGAAGCCCCTGAACAACAAGGCGCGCATCCTGGAGCAGGCCGCCGCCGAAGACCGTGTCGAAGAAGTGATGGCAATGAGCGCGGTGGCAGGCTGTACGGCCACTACCGACCCGGGCTGGGAGGTGGACGCCTTTGGCGGCGTGAGCTCGCTGTGCCAGCCGATGGAAGCCGACCTCTACGGTTGTTCGGACCCTTGCTGGTGGCCGGCCCAGGTGCCGGACATGATGAGCACCTACCAGGACTGGAACGCCCAGGCGACCAACTCGGCAGAGGACTGGCGCAACCTCGGCACCGTGTTCCCGAAAGACAAGTGACGGCCCAACAAGAATGACAAGGGGAAACCGCATGAAAGCTGGACGCTGCGCGCCATTGGCGCTCACCATCGCCGCCATGGCTTGCGCCGGGCTGGCACAGGCCGACGACACTGGCCCGGCACTGAAGGCTGGCCACGAATACATGATCGTGACCAACTACCCGAACAACCTGCATGTGGTCGATGTGGCCAGTGACACGGTCTTCAAAAGCTGCCGGATGCCCGACAAGTTTGGCCCGGGCACCGCAATGATGGCGCCGGACAACCGCACCGCCTACGTGCTCAACAACCATTACGGCGACATCTATGGCATTGACCTGGACACCTGCAAGAACACCTTCCACGCCAACCTGTCCAGCGTAGCCGGTGAAGTTGGCCGGTCGATATACTCGTTCGCCATCAGCCCCGATGGCAAAGAGGTGTACGCCACGGTCAACCCGACCCAGATGCTGAACGACCATTACGTGGTCAAACCACCGCGGCTGGAGGTGTTCAGCACCGCTGATGGCCTTCAGGCCAAGCCCGTACGCACCTTCCCGATGCCGCGACAGGTGTATCTGATGCGCGCCTCCGACGATGGCAGCCTGTACGTTGCCGGGCCGGACATTTACAAGATGGATGTGAAGACCGGCAAATACTCGGTGGCCCTGCCGTTGCGCAACTGGAACCGCAAAGGCTACAGCGCCCCGGATGTGCTGTACTTCTGGCCGCACCAGAGCCCGCGCCATGAGTTCACCATGCTGTACACCATTGCCAGGTTCAAGGATGACAAGCAGGACCCGGCCACCGCCGAACCGCTGTATGGCTACCTGAGCATCGACCTGAAGACCGGCAAGACCCACACCCAGGAGTTCGCCGACCTGACCGAGCTGTACTTCACCGGCCTGCGCTCGCCCAAGGACCCGAACCAGATCTACGGCGTGCTCAACCGTCTGGCCAAGTACGACATCAAACAGCGAAAGCTGATCAAGGCGGCTAATCTGGAACACACCTACTACTGCGTGACGTTCGACAAGAAGGGCGACAAGCTTTACCTGGGCGGCACCTTCAACGACCTGGCGGTGTTCAACCCGGATACGCTGGAAAAGGTGAAGAACATCAAGTTGCCGGGGGGGGACATGTCTACCACGACGCCGCAGGTGTTCGTTCGCTGAAACGGTGTGGGCTTCTTCGCGGGTAAACCCGCTCCTGCAAAAACCACCGCAGGCCCCAAATGTGGCGCCGTCCGGTGTAGGAGCGGGTTCACCCGCGAAGAAGCCAGCACAGAAAACACAAGAACAACAAGAGAACGCCCATGCCCCAGCCAAGCTACACCCAGGGCACCCAGGACAAGCCCCTGCTGACCCAATGCATCGGCGACGCCTTCGACGCCACCGTGGCCCGCTTCCCCGACCGTGAGGCGCTGGTGGTTCACCATCAGGCCCTGCGCTACACGTGGCGGCAACTGGCCGACGCCGTCGACCAGCACGCCCGCGCGCTGATGGCCCTGGGCGTGCAGCCCGGTGACCGTCTTGGCATCTGGGCACCCAATTGCGCCGAGTGGTGCATTACCCAGTTCGCCAGCGCCAAGGTTGGCGCGATCCTGGTCAACATCAACCCGGCCTACCGCTCCAGTGAACTGGACTACGCCCTTGGCCAGTCCGGCTGCCGCTGGGTGATTTGTGCCGACGCCTTCAAGACCTCCGATTACCACGCCATGCTGCAGGGCCTGCTCCCGGGCCTGGCCAGCGGTCAACCGGGCGCGCTGATCTGCGAGCGCTTCCCCGAGCTGCGTGGCGTGGTCAGCCTGGCGCTGTCGCCACCGCCAGGGTTTATGGCCTGGCACGCATTGCAGGCCCTTGCCGAGGTCGTCAGCGGCGAGGCCCTGGCCGCACGCCAGGCACAACTGCGTTGCGACGACCCGATCAACATCCAGTACACCTCAGGCACCACCGGTTTCCCCAAGGGAGCCACCCTTAGCCACAGCAATATCCTCAACAACGGGTACATGGTCGGTGAAAGCCTGGGCCTTACCGAGCACGATCGGCTGGTGGTGCCGGTGCCGCTGTACCACTGCTTCGGCATGGTCATGGCCAACCTTGGCTGCATGACCCACGGCAGCGCACTGATTTATCCTAGCGATGCCTTCGACCCGCTGGCCACGCTGCGTGCAGTGGCGCAGGAAAAAGCCACTGCATTGTATGGCGTGCCGACCATGTTCATTGCCGAGCTGGACCATCCGCAGCGTGGTGAATTCGACCTGTCGAGCCTGCGCACCGGGATCATGGCCGGCGCGACCTGCCCGATCGAGGTGATGCGCCGGGTGATTGGCGAGATGCACATGGCCGAAGTGCAGATTGCCTATGGCATGACCGAGACCAGCCCGGTGTCCTTGCAGACCGGTGCCGCTGACGACCTGGAGCGTCGCGTGACCAGCGTCGGTCGCACCCAGCCCTGGCTGGAGAGCAAGGTGGTGGATGCCGAAGGCAACATTGTCCCGCGCGGCGAGATCGGCGAACTGTGCACCCGCGGCTACAGCGTGATGCTGGGTTACTGGAACAACCCCAAAGCCACCGCCGAGAGCATTGACGCAGACGGCTGGATGCACACCGGCGACCTGGCGGTGATGGACGAGCAGGGCTATGTGTGTATTGTCGGGCGCAGCAAGGACATGATCATTCGCGGCGGCGAGAACATTTACCCGCGCGAGCTGGAGGAGTTCTTCTTCACCCACCCGGCGGTGGCCGATGTGCAGGTGATTGGCGTGCCTTGCAGCAAGTACGGTGAAGAGATCGTGGCCTGGGTGCGGCTGCACCCGGGGCATGCTGTCAGTGAGGTTGAGTTGCGTGAGTGGGCGAGGGCAAGGATTGCGCACTTCAAGGTGCCCCGGTATTTCCGTTTTGTCGACGCGTTCCCGATGACGGTGACGGGCAAGGTGCAGAAATTCCGGATGCGCGAGATCAGTGCCGAAGAGCTGTCTGCCAGATGACCTTTTACGCGCGCAAGGTGAAAGCAACGACCTTGTGCGCGGTGGCGGACACACATCGGTGGTTGGACACAGGCCGTCGTGGGAGCGGGTTCACCCGCGAAGGGGCCGGCCCTGCTGGCCAGTATCCCTGGCTATTCACCGTTGCAGCGGCCACCGTATTCGCGGGTAAACCCGCTCCTACACCTGA
>NZ_JBICII010000116.1:0-10304 GCF_043101865.1 Pseudomonas sp. zjy_15 | reverse complement strand
CGACGGCCTGTGCCCAACCACCGACCTGTGTCCACCACCAATCCGGTGTAGGAGCGGGTTTACCCGCGAATACGGTGGCGGCGGCAACGGTGAACGGCAGGTGGAAATTGGCCACCAGGCCCGGCCCTTTCGCGGGTAAACCCGCTCCTACGGGGGTTCACAGCCGGCAAATCAGTAAAGATTAGGCTCCATCTCCAGCTCAACCCCAAACCGCTCGAAGATGTCCGCCTGAATCTTCCGCGCCAGCGCATGCATCTGCGCCCCGCTCGCCTGCCCATAGTTGACCAGCACCAGCGACTGCAAGCGATGCACGCCAGCATCACCCTCACGATGGCCCTTCCAGCCCGCCTGCTCGATCAACCAGCCCGCCGCCAGTTTCACCTGACCATCAGCCTGGGGGTATGCCACGACGCCGGGATACTGCGCACGAATACGCTCGACCCGATCAGCCGTTACCACCGGGTTCTTGAAGAAGCTCCCGGCATTGCCAAGCTCTGCCGGGTCTGGCAGCTTCTCGCGGCGAATGCTGCAGATTGCATCACTGATCGCTTGCGCGGTCAGCTCGGTAACACCCTGCTCAGACAGGCGTTGGCGCACCGGGCCGTAATCCAGATGAGCGTGCAGGGTGCGGGTCAAGGCAAAGCGCACACGCAGGATCAACCAGCGGCCGGGGTTGCGCTTGAAAAGGCTGTCGCGATAGGCGAAAGCACATTCTGCCAAACTGAAGTCCCGCAGCTCGCCCGTCTCACGGTCCAGGGCTGTCAGCCCGGCGAATACGTCCTTGATCTCCACCCCGTATGCGCCCACGTTCTGCATCGGCGCAGCCCCGACGGTGCCGGGGATCAGACTGAGGTTCTCCAGCCCGCAATAGCCCTGCGCCAGCGCCCACTGCACAAACGCGTGCCATGGTTCACCGGCCTCGGCTTCGACCACGATACGCTCGCCATCGTCATTGAGCACACGCCGACCGCGGCTGGCCATGTGCAGCACCAGTGCATCGATATCGCGGGTCAGCAGCAGGTTGCTGCCACCCCCGATCACCAGTACCGGCAGGCCCCTTTGCTGTGCCTGGCCCAGCGCCTGACGCACCTGCTGGTCGTCCTGCACCTGGCTGAAATAGCGCGCCTTCACGTCGATGCCGAAGGTATTGTAAGGCTTGAGCGATACCTGCTCCTGCCACTGCACTGTCATAGACGCCCCTTGATTTCCAGTACCAGCGCCTGGCAAGCCGCCTCCACCAGATCCAGCACCTGCTCGAAGCCGTCGGCGCCACCATAGTAAGGGTCTGGCACTTCATCCAGGGCTGCACCGTAGCGGCGCAGGAACAGGTCGAGTTCACCCACTGCCGTGGACGGGCGCAGGGCCCGCAGATCGCGCAGGTTGTGCTCATCCATGGCCAACACCAGGTCGTATTCGGCGAAGTGCGATGCCTTGACCTGTTGGGCGCGTTGCTGCGACAGGTCGTAACCACGCGCCAGCGCCGCCTTGCAGGTGCGGCTGTCTGGCGCCTTGCCGACATGCCAATCGCCGGTGCCGGCAGAAGCCACCTGCACCTTGTCGGCGAGCCCGGCGACATGCAATTGATGGCGCAGCACGCCTTCGGCAGTTGGCGAGCGGCAGATGTTGCCCAGGCACACGAACAGGACGCGCATCAGGCCTCCAGCAAGCGCCGTACGCGCTCCAGATCCTCCGGGGTGTCTACGCCCACGGCAGGCGCCTCGATGGCGTCCTCGATGTGAATGCGTACGCCGTGCCACAGGGCACGCAGTTGCTCCAGCGCTTCAGCCTGCTCAAGCCAGCATGGGCCCCAACTGACGAAGTCGTGCAGGAAGCCGACACGGTAGGCGTACATGCCAATATGGCGGCGATATGGCACCCCTTCCGGCAGCACGTCGCGGCCCTTGGCAAAGGTATCGCGGCCCCAGGGCAGCGGCGCTCGGCTGAACGTCAGGGCCAGGCCATTCTTGTCACTCACTACCTTGACCGCGTTAGGGTTGAACACGGTTTCCGGCTCATGGATCGGCTCGGCCAAGGTGGCGATGCCCGCTTCCGGATGCGCAGCCAGGTTGGCCGCCACCTGGTCGATGATCACCGGTGGGATCAGCGGTTCGTCGCCCTGCACGTTGACCACGATGGCGTCAGCCGGCAAGCCGAGGTACGCGGCCACTTCGGCCAGGCGGTCAGTGCCCGATTCATGATCGGCACGGGTCATCAGCACTTCGGCGCCGAAGGCCTGGCAGGCTTCGAGGATGCTGGTGTCGTCGGTGGCGATGACCACACGGCTGGCACCGCTCTTGCGGGCCTGCTCCCACACATGTTGCACCATCGGCTTGCCGGCAATCAGCAGCAGCGGTTTGCCTGGCAGGCGGGTGGAGCGCAGCCGGGCGGGGATTACTACCGTAAATTCCAGGCTCATTTGTCAAGACGCTCGTCGTCGGTCAGGGTGCGTGCCTCGCTTTCCAGCATGACCGGGATACCGTCGCGAATCGGGTAGGCCAGGCCAGCGCCTTTGCTGATCAGCTCGGTCTTGTCGGCGCTCAACTTGAGCGGGCCCTTGGTGATCGGGCAGGCCAGGATATCGAGCAGTTTGGTGTCCATTGGAGGCTTCCTTTAGGCCAGGTGGCCGGAAATTGAAAACGGGCTCAGGGTTTGCGCAACAAGCGTTGCAACTGGCTGTCGAGCCAGGTGCTGAAAGCCGGCGTAGGCTGGGCTTCGACGGCCAGGTACCACCAGTCGTCAGCGGCAAAGGCCCGGCATTTCACCGCGTCCTTCTCGGTCATGACCAGCGGCAGTGGCGGGCTGAAAGCCAGGCTCCGGGCACTGAACTGCGCATGGTCGGCGAAGGGATGCGGCACCGGCTGCCAGTTTAGCCCCAGCAGGGTGTTGAAGAAACGTTGCGGGTTGCCGATTCCGGCCACCGCATGCAGGCGCTGGCCGGCGGGGAAATGGTCGAGCGCACGGCGCTCGCCACTGCGCACGTTGACCAGGGCGGACGGCTGCAGGCAGAAACCGAAACCATCGGTGCGGTCTTCGCTGGCGCCGTTGAACAGCACCGCGTCAGCCTCACGCAAGCGGTCGGCCGGCTCACGCAAGGGCCCCGCCGGCAGGCAGCGGCCATTGCCCAGGCCGCGGGCAGCGTCGATCAGCACCAGTTCCAGGTCACGGGCCAGGCGGTAATGCTGCATACCGTCGTCGCACAGGATCAGGTCTAGGGGTTCGCTTGCCAGCAATGCCTGCACGGCACGGGAGCGATCGGGGTCGATCATCAGTGGCACGCCGGTGCGTTGCACGATCAGCAGCGGCTCGTCGCCCGCCTGATCGGCCGCCTGATCGGCCTGCACCCGCCAGGGCAGCTGTGGAGGCTTGGCACCATAACCGCGGCTGACCACACCCACCTTCAGCCCCTGCTGGCGACAGTGTTCGATCAGCCAGAGGATCATCGGCGTCTTGCCGGTGCCACCGACGGTGATGTTGCCCACCACAATGACCGGTACCGGTGCCCGGTAGCTGGCACTGTCCCCCCTTAGAAACCGTGCCCGCTTGCGCGTGACCACGCGGCGATACAGGGCCTCCAGCGGACGCAGCAGCACCAGCGCCGGATGCCCGGCGTACCAGGCGGCGAGCAAGCGGTCGGCGAAAGCCATCAAGGCGTGCCCTGGGCCGCCTCGACGGTGGTCATGCGCAACTGGCTGAAACCGAGCTTGCCGGCAGCATCCATTGCGGTGACCACAGCCTGATGCGGGGTCTTGCCGTCGGCGCTGATGGCCAGCGGCAACTTGTTGTCGCCGCCCGACTCGCGCTCTATGGCCTCGCTCAGGGTGGCCAGGTCGCTTTTGGGGAGCAGGTGGTTGTTCACCGAATACACGCCTTCGGCGCTGATGGTGATTTCCACCAGTTTGCCCGGGTCAGCCGGCGCCCGCTCGGCACTGGTGGCTTCGGGCAGCTCGACGCGGAGTTGCGTTTCGCGGGTGAAGGTGGTGGTAACCACGAAGAACAGCAGCAGGACGAATACCACGTCGATCAGCGACGCCAGGTTGATGTCGACGTTCTCCCGCTGGCGATTGCGCCGGAACTTCACGCCTTGCCTCCGGCCACTTCCACTTCACGGTCACCCTGGATCACTTCCACCAGCTTGATCGCCTCCTGCTCCATGCCGATCACCAGTTCATCGATGCGGCGCAGCAGGAAACGGTGGAAGAACACTGCCGGGATACCGACCATCAGGCCAGCCGCAGTGGTGACAAGGGCCTTGGAGATACCACTGGCCAGCACGGCGGCGTTGGCGGTCATCTGCGAGCCCATGAAGGCGCTGAAAATGTCGATCATGCCCAGCACGGTGCCCAGCAGGCCCAGCAGAGGCGCCATGGCGGCGATGGTGCCGAGGGTGCTGATGTAGCGTTCCAGTTCGTGGATGACGCGCGAGGCGGCCTCCTCGATGCACTCTTTCATGATCTCCCGACCGTGACGCGAATTGGCCAGGCCCGCCGCGAGGATTTCACCCAGTGGCGAATCGGCACGCAGGGCCTTGAGCTTGTCACTGGTCAGTTGCTTGTCCTTGATCCAAATCCACACCTGGCCCAGCAGGTGCGGCGGGGTGACGCGACTGGCGCGCAAGGTCCACAGGCGTTCGACGACGATAGCCATGGCAGCGATGGAGCTCAGAATGATCGGCAGCATCATCCAACCACCGGACTTGACCAATTCCCACACAATAAACGCCCCTTCGGAAAAAGGCCGCCACTCTACCATAGGCGCGCCGAGGGCTCATCTGCCGGAGGTCAGGGAATTAGGCTGTCGGGCTACCGGATCGGCCCTCTGGGCCGTGCAGTACCTGTGGCAGCGGGTTTACCCGCGAAAGGGCCAGATCAGCCACCACCCACATCACGCCAGAATCGCCGCTGTCGGCGCACACCCTCAACCTCCCCATGCCGCCCCAACACCAACCGCAATGCCCCCTCCACTGCCGTATCATGCATCACCACCCCATGCCGCTTATACCGCTCGACCACCTGCACGTGCGGGTGCCCGAAGCTGTTGTTGCGCCCCCGCGAAATCAATACCCCGCGCGGTGCGGTAGCCCGGACGAACGCCTCGGTGGACGAACTGCGGCTGCCATGATGCGGCGCCTGCAGCCAGTCGATACGCGGCACTTCAGTGTCCGCCAGCCAGGCCCGTTCGGCAGCGGCCTCCATATCTCCCGCCAGCAGCAAGCGCTCGCCCTGCGCCTCGACCAACAGCACACAGGAACGATCATTGCTGCTTTGCCCGTCCACCCAGCGCCACAGTGAAAAGCGCACGCCATCCCAGTCCCATTGCTCGCCACTGGCACAAGGCTGCAACGGAACATCAACCAGCGCTTCCCCACCGATTGTCCGCTCGATCGGCAAACCACGCTGAATGGCCCCGGCACCGCCCGCATGGTCGGCATGCGCATGGCTGATCACCATCACATCCAGGCCGCCCACCCCCAGCTTGCGCAAGGTCGGCAGTACCACGCGTTCCCCCAAGTCGCTTTCCCCCCTTGCCGGTCCGGCATCGTAGAGCAGGCTGTGATGCCGGGTACGCAACAGCACCGCCAGCCCCTGGCCGACATCCAGCTGCCAGACCTCGGCCTGGCCGATCGGTACCGACTCCCTGGGCACCCACAGCGCCAGCAGCATCACCCCTCCCAACCCGCGCAGCGGCACACCACGAGGCAGCAAAACCAATAGAGAACCCAGACACACCAGCAACCAGGCCCACAACGGCAGGGCCGGCGCCCCCCATGCCGGGCGCTGCTGCGCCACCAGCGCCAGCCCGCGGAACAGCACATCCAGCAGGCCACCTGCCAGCCAGAGCAACACCTCGCCAACGCCCGCCAGCGGCAGCATCAGCGTGCCCAGCAACGCCAACGGCAAGACTGCCAGGCTGACCCACGGCACCGCCACAAGGTTGGCCAGCGGCGCACTCAGGCTCACCGGCAAGCCCGTGGCCAGCAACACCGGCAGCAAGCCAATGGCGATCACCCATTGCGCACGCGTCCAGGCCTGCCAGGGCCGCCAACCACCCAACCGGGCACTGAAGCAGTAGATGAGCGTGGCCACGGCGGCGAACGACAGCCAGAACCCCGGCAACAGCGCCGCCAGCGGCTCGAAGACAAGCACGGCGACCAGTGCAAGCAGCAACGGGAAAAACGCGCCAAGGTGGCGAAAGCGCAGACGCCAGAGCAGCACCACGGCCAGCATCAGGCAGGCCCGCTGCACTGGCACCCCACCGCCAGCCAACCACCCGTAGGCCAGCGCTGCGGCCATGGCCAGGCCGCAGGCCCAGGGTAACCACGGTAGCCTTGCCGGCCATAGCCCCCAACGCGCCAGCCCGGCGACCAGGCCATAGAGCAAACCGGCGACCAGGCCGATGTGCTGGCCAGAGATCACCAACAGGTGCACCGTGCCGGTGGCCTGCAACGTCTGCCAATCCTCCCGGGCCATGCCCGCACCATCGCCAAGCACCAGTGCCACCAACGCTGCCTGCCGGCCATTGGCTTCGACCATCAGCAAGCGCTGACGCAGCGCATCGCGCCAACCACCGGCGACTGGCGCCAGCAACTGCCCCGCCTTGACCGTACCAGTAGCGCCTACCCGTCGCGCCAGCAACTGCGCTTCCCGGTCAGGCCCATGCGGGTTCAGCAGCCCGTCCGGGCGCTGCAAGGTCACGGCCAGCCGCCACTGCTCGCCCGCCCGCAGCGGCGGGCCGTCGAACCAGCTCAGTTGCAAACGCTGAGGCAGTTCGGCCCGCCGCGAGCGTGGCGCTTCCAGCTCGAAACGCACACCGTGTGCAGTGCGTGCCGGCAAGCCGACTACCCGCCCTTCCAGCCACAAGGTGCGCCCCTCCAGGCCGGCAGCCAGACGATCATCAAGGGCCTGCTGAGCAGACCCGCACGCCCAACACAAGCCCAGCAGAAACCAGCCCAACGGCCAGACGCGGGTAAACAGGCTGCCGACAGCGCAGGCTGCCAGGGTTATCAACCATCCGACCGATGGCAATGCGGGAAGAAAGCCCAGGCACAACAGCCCGAGCGCGAGCGCAAACATCCCTGTGCGCATGAGGTAGAGCTCCAGAAGGCAAATCACCTTCTGAGGCATAGCCCAATCGCCGGCAACGCTCGCTCAACAATTGTCACAAACTCTAAACGAGGCCGAGCAGGATTAAGGGCATACTGCCAGGGTCAACGCTCCGGGAGCCTACATGCCGCGCCGACTTTTCAAACGCTACATGCCGGACCCGACCAGCATTCGGGAACACAAGTCCTTACGTTTTTTCGGCAAGTTGCTGCATGATCCCAACCTCTGGCACCTGAACCGCCATTCGGTGGCGAGGGCCATGGGTGTGGGCCTGTTCGCGGCGCTTATTCCCGTTCCCATGCAGATGCTACTGGCCGCAGCCCTGGCAATCCCGGTGCGCGGCAACCTGCCGATCGCCATCAGCCTGGTGTGGCTGACCAACCCGCTGACCATGCCACCGGTGTTCTTCGTGACCTACATGGCCGGTGCCTGGCTGATGCAGATCCCGCCGCGCACCCTGCCCGACGAGCTGACCTTCGAGTGGATCACCGACCAGCTGGCCACGCTGTGGCAACCCTTCCTGCTCGGTTCGGTGGTATGCGGCGTAGTGCTGGGCATCCTTGGCTACTTCACCACCATGCTCTATTGGCGCTCGTGGGTGGGCCGGCAGTGGCGTCGTCGCCAATGCCGGTGCAAGGCTTCAGGCACGCATGCCGCGGCCGCTGACCAGCAAGCGAACGCAAACAACGTAGAGCACCGCAGTGGCCACCAGCATGAAGGTGATCGCCGTGCCAATGCTGATATCCGACACCCCTAGAATGCCGTAGCGGAACGAGTTGACCATGTGCAGCACCGGGTTGGCCAACGACACGGTCTGCCAGAACGGCGGGAGCAGGTTGATCGAGTAGAACACCCCGCCCAGGTAGGTCAGCGGCGTCAGCACGAAGGTCGGGATGATCGATATGTCGTCGAAGTTGCGTGCAAACACTGCGTTGACGAAGCCAAGCAGCGAAAAGATGGTGGCCGTCAGCAGCACAACCACCACGGTCACGCCCAGGTGGTGTACCTGCAGGTCGGTGAAGAACATCGACAGGATGGTCACGATCACACCCACCGCCAAACCACGCAGCACCCCACCCAGCACATAGCCCACGAGAATGGTGTGCGGCGATACCGGCGACACCATCAGTTCCTCGATCGAACGCTGAAACTTGCTGCCGAAAAAGCTCGACACCACGTTGCCGTAGGAGTTGGTGATCACCGACATCATGATCAGCCCCGGGACGATGTACTGCATGTAGGTGAAGCCACCCATGTCGCCGATCTGCCGGCCAATCAGGTTACCGAAGATGACGAAGTACAGGACCATGGTGATCGCTGGCGGCAGCAACGTTTGCGGCCAGATGCGCAGGAAGCGCCGCACTTCGCGGTAGACTATGGTGTTCAGGGCGACCCAGTTGGTGCGCAGTTCCACACTCATACGGCCACCTTCGACAGGTTTTTTTCCACCAGGGACACGAACAGCTCCTCGAGTCGGTTGGTCTTGTTGCGCAGGCTCTGCACTTCGATGTTCTGCAGCGCCAGCTGGCCGAACAGCGCGGTGATACCGATGTCCTTCTCCACCTGCACTTCCAGGGTATGCGGGGTCAGCAGCCGGCACGGGTAGCCCTGCAGTACCGGGGCCGCGACCAGGTCCTGCTTGAGGTCGAGCACGAAGGTTTCGACATGCAGCTTGCCCAGCAACTGGCGCATGCTGGTGTTCTCGACGATGGTGCCATGATCGATGATGCCGATGTTACGACACAGTTGCTCAGCCTCTTCCAGGTAGTGGGTGGTGAGGATGATGGTGATGCCCTTCTGGTTCAGCTCGGTGAGGAAACTCCACATCGAGCGGCGCAGCTCGATATCCACCCCGGCGGTGGGTTCGTCCAGGATCAGCAGGCGCGGTTCGTGGATCAATGCACGGGCAATCATCAGGCGGCGCTTCATGCCACCGGACAACGAACGCGACTGCACATCACGTTTGTCCCACAGGCCCAGCTGGGTCAGGTACTGCTCGGCGCGCTCCTTGGCCAGCTTGGGCGGGATGCCGTAGTACCCGGCCTGGGTCACGACGATGTCGAAGGTCTTTTCGAACTGGTTGAAGTTGAACTCTTGCGGCACCACACCCAGGCAACGCTTGAGCGCGGAGGGCTCGCGGTCCAGGTCGTGACCGAACACGTTCACTGTGCCGCTGGTCTTGTTCACCAGGGTCGAGAGAATGCCGATGGTGGTGGATTTACCGGCGCCGTTGGGGCCGAGCAAGGCGAAGAAGTCGCCTTCGGCAACATCGAGGTCGATGCCTTTGAGGGCCTGAAAGCCATTGCCGTAGGTCTTGGTCAGCTGTCGGATGGACAGGGCGGAACTCATAGCGGGTCACTTACCGAAGAAAAAGGTGCAGGACACGCCAGGTAAAGTCACTGGCGCAGTGAGTGCAGCCATGGTGCAAGGCCAGGCTGCACAAGTACAGTCACATCTATTGATAATGACTATCGAAGCGGGTTCAAGTGAGCGCGGTCATCACTGCGGCCTGGTAGGCCGGGCGTTGCTTCAGGCGTTCATACCAGGCTTGAAGGTGGTACATGTCCGGGCGCTCGATGGGCAGTTCGTACCAGGCATAGATGAAGCTACCCAGTGGGATGTCGCCCATACCGATCTGGTCACCGGACAAGTACGGCTGATTGGCCAGGGTTTGGTCGGCAATGGCCAGTAATTGCGCGCATTGCTTGTGCGCGGCGTTGATCGCCACCCAGTCGCGTTGGTCTTCCGGCGTGCGCAGCAGGCCCCAGAACAGGGGCCGGAATGGGGTAGCGAAGGACGATGTGGTCCAGTCCATCCACTTGTCGGCCAGGGCGCGCTGGCGTGGGTCTGCCAGATACCAGCCCTGCTCCGTGCCGTACTCCGCGCACAGGTAGCGGACGATGGTGTTGGATTCCCACAAGGTCAGGTCGCCGTCTTCCAGCATCGGCACCAGCCCGTTGGGGTTGCGGGCGCGGTAGTACGGCTCGTTGACCACGCCGAAGGCGCCGCCGGCGTCGATGGATTCGAAGTCCAGGCCCAGCTCGTGGGCGATCCACAGCGCCTTGCGCACATTGCTCGAATTCTTGCGGCCCCAGATCTTCAGCATGGCAACATCCTTTTGAGTGCGGAGGTGGCACAGTCTACTCCAGACCTTCGCCGCCTGTACGGGCCTCTTCGCGGGCAAGCCCCTACATCGCTCGGTGA
>NZ_JBICII010000115.1:0-21299 GCF_043101865.1 Pseudomonas sp. zjy_15 | reverse complement strand
GGTAGGGCCAGCCGCCTTTTGCTTTGTTAGGGTTCGTGTGCGCGGGACAGAGATCGTAGCCAGCACTGGTGTGTGTGCACACACCCGCGTGGGAGAGTGATCCGCACGGTGAGCAGGACAAGGTCAAACTGGAGCCCTCTGCCCTGGCCGGCGTACCGGGTATGCTACGGGTGCTGCAAGCCGACGAGTACCTGGCCCGCCAACGCTTCACCCCAGCCCGGCTGCAACAGGCCACCCACCTCGTCTGGGGAACGGGGGGCAGCATGGTGCCGGAAGATGAGTTCAACGCCTATCTGGCCAAAGGGCGCAGCGAGCAGGCAAACGTGTAACCGAAGCGCCGGTTCGCAACGCCGTTGCAGTGCCTCAGGCCATCAGCAAGGAATGCCCGCCAGCGGCCACACAGGTGCTGGCGTCGCTTTGACCATATTGCGTTTTCGCGCCCACTGGGTCAGTGCAGCCATCAGGGCAAAGCCAAGCAGGATCATCACCGGATAGGCCAACAGCAACTCGGTCAACGAATACTTCCAGGCCAGTGGCCGACCGACGCCCAGCATCGCTGCATATAACCAGGAAACACCTGACAGTGCGCCAGAAAACAGCGCAAACATCCGCACGCCTATATTCAGGTCAAGCAATGAACCGGCCTTGAGCAAGGCAGGCAATACATAGCGATGCAACAACATGCCATTAAAGGTCAGGAGCAAGACAATAATGACTTTGGCGTGAAGTTTGGGGTTGGCAAAATAACTCATGCCCTTTTCAAGGTAATCGATACCAATGACTGCGGCACCGGTAAGCCACAAGAATATCAAGGCATTGGCAACGGACGCCTGTAATCGCGCCATGTGCTTACCGTTATGACTGGCCTGTTGATGCCCCTTCAACAAGTCCCTGACCATCTCGACATCGCTGGTAAATACCAGGCCGATGGCGATACAACAGGCCAGCAAATGAACATAAATGACCGACAACCGCACCAGTTCCATGGATTCTTTCTGCCCGAACAGGCTAATAATTGTATTAAACTCCACGTCGAATTCTCCACGTAATGCATCAGCGCTAGATGGCCTTGCAACAAGCACGCGTGCGACTTGATCGCACCGGGAAGACCAAATTCATATCGTTAATTGAAACAGCGAATGGTTACTCAATTGCACACAGTGGCTCAACCGTTGAGCCTCGGTTGGGCATGGCGTTACTCCATCGTCAGAGGTAAAAAAGCCCCGTGTGCATCCCTGCGATTCAGATCAAGTTGAACGTCCATTACGTTCTGGGGAGAGGTGCGAAGTGCGCTGCTTGAAGAACACACTTGCTGGCAAATATGAGCGACCCACTGGCAAATCGTTCATTTCTTGAGCAAAAGCACCGACCAGCGGTATTTAAAGCCGTATTAGTTAGTTTACTAACTTCTTGCAAGCTGACCGAATGGTAAGTTTTAAAGACCCGTGGATCCAAACTCCGCGACAGGCCATTTAAGTGCTCTATTTCGCTGAGTGGTGAACGACTACCCAGTCAATGCACCAGAAGCAACTGGCTCAATACCGCCCGCAGTTTCCCGGGTTTCACAGGTTTGTTCAGTAGCGGCGCCCCTAGCTTCTGCAAGCCACGCCGGCACTGATCGCTGCGGTCTGCGGTAATGATCACTGCCGGTATGGCAGTCGCAAAATGCTCACGCAGGTTCCTCACCACCTCGCAACCCACCACGCCATGGTCCAGGTGGTAGTCGGCCAGGATCAGTTCCGGGGCTCGCCCCTGCAACGCCAGCAAGGCGCCCTCCTGGTCGGTAGCCGTAACCACTTCGCACCCCCACTGCCCCAACAGCGCGCCCATGCTCTCGAGTATGCTCACTTCGTTGTCCAGCACCAGCAGGCGGCGGCCCGGTAGCGGATTACCGGCGCTGGGCAGCGGCACAGCCTGATGAACAGCCAGCGGCACTTCTTTGCCAAGAGGTACCTCGATGCTGAACACCGAGCCACGCCCCGGCCACGAGCGCACTTCGATCCGGTAACCGAGAATCTTGGCGATCCGTTCAACGATGGCCAGCCCCAGGCCGACACCCTTGCGATCGGCAGCGCGGCCAACGTCCAGTTGGTTGAACTCGAGAAAAATGGCCTGCAGCCGATCCTGCGCGATGCCTCGCCCGGTATCCCACACCTCCAGCCGCAACTGGCCGCCGCGGCGCCTCGCCCCGAGCAGGATCCGCCCCTCGTCGGTGTACCGGCAAGCGTTGCTGAGGAAGTTGCGCAGAATGCGCGTCAGCAGCCGCAAGTCAGTGCTGATGGCGTAATCGGCTATGCGTGCACGCAGCTTCAGGCCTGCAGCATCGGCCACCGAGCTGAACTCCGAGACCAGCGGCGCGAACACCTCGTCCAGGCGGTACACAGCCACGTCCGGCCTGACGGCCGCCTGGTCGAGCCGGGAAATGTCCAGCAGGTCGGTCAGCAGGTCTTCCGCGCCCTCCAGGGCCTGGTGGGTACGCTCCACCAACACATGCTCGGCCTCTGGTAATGGCCGCTCGCGCAAGGTCGAGATCAGCAAGCGGGCGGCGTTCAATGGCTGCAGCAGGTCATGGCTGGCGGCGGCGAGATATTTGTCCTTGCTGCGGTTGGCGGCTTCGGCGGCATCACGCGCCTCCAGCAATTCATCGGTACGCGCAGCGACCCGTTGCTCCAGTTCATCATTGAGCTGTTGCAGGCGTTGCTGGGCCTGCTTGCGTTCGGTGATGTCGGCAACGAACCCCTCCACCAGCCCTTCATGGCCGGGTTTTAGCAGCAGGTTCATCAGCACATCGAGATGGCTGCCGTCCTTGCGCCGCAAACGGGTTTCGTAGCCGTGCAAGCTGTGCTCACGGGCGAGCACCGCCGTGATCGCCTGCAACTCCTCGGTACCGCCATCAAACAGGTTGGCGGCCAGGTCAGTCAGGGAAAAAAGCACCGCCTGCGGGTCGTCGTAGCCAAGCATGCGCGCCAGCGCCGGGTTGGCGGCACGCATGCCGTCCTGAAGGCTGGCCTGGAAAATACCGTGTACGGCGTTTTCGAACAGCCATTTGTAACGGTTGCGTTCGGCTTCCAGTTCGTCCAGGCGGGCGGACAGCTCCGGGTAATGGCTTTTGCGCGCCGAGTGGTCACCCAGCCCCAGCAGCCCGGCCAACGCCCGCTGCTGCTCGTCAGAGGGCCTCGCCATAAACGACCTCGACATCACGCTGGCTCGACGCACGGGGGTTGGTGAGGATGCACGGATCGTCCATTGCGTGTTGCGACAGGAACGGGATATCGGACGTGCGCACCCCGTGCAGGCCCAAGGTTTCATGGAAGCCAATGGCATGCTTCAGGGCAGTCAAGTGCTCCACCAGGCGCCCACAGATCTGCCGGTGATTGAGACCGCGGCAGTCGATCCCGAACACCTCGGCAATCACCTTGAAACGCTCCGGCGCCGAGCTGTAGTTGAACGCCACCACGTGTTCCACCAGCACCGCGTTGCACAAGCCATGGGGCAAGTCGAGGAAACCGCCCAGGCTGTGCGACATGGCGTGCACGGCGCCCAGGATCGCATTGGAAAACGCCAGCCCCGCCTGCATGCTGCCGAGCATGATCTTCTCGCGCAGCGCAATATCGGTGGGGTTGGCGATCATCTCCACCAGGTTGCCATTGATCAGGCGCATGGCTTCCAGCGCATGGGGGTCGGTCAGCGGCCCGTGGCCGGTAGACACGAAGGCCTCGATGGCATGCACCAACGCATCGATGCCGGTGCAGGCCGACAGGAACGGGTCCATGCTCAGGGTGGTCTGCGGGTCGATCAGCGACACGTCCGGCACCACCGCCTTGCTGACGATGGAGAACTTCATGCGTTCCTGCTGGTTGGAAATGATCACGAACTGCGACACGTCCGCCGAGGTGCCGGCGGTGGTCGGGATCAGGATCAGCGGCGGGCTGGGCACGCGGATCATGTCCACGCCTTCGAATTCGAGGATGCTGCGCCCATGGGCAACCACGATACCGATGGCCTTGCCGCAATCCATCGGGCTGCCGCCACCGACGGCGACGATCACGTCACAGTGGTTCTGCCGATAGATTTCGGCGCCGAGCATCACCTCCTCGACCCGCGGGTTGGGTGACACCGCTGTGTACAGGCAATAGTCGATGCCTTGGGCCTGCAGGCTGGCCTCCACATCCGCCACCCAGCCGGCGGCGATCACGCCAGGGTCGCTGACCACCAGTACCTTGCGCGCACCGAAGGTTTTGGCGTAATTGGCCACGTTGTGCCGGCAGCCGGCACCAAAGATGATTTCAGGCGATACGAACTTGCGAAGGGGGCTGAAACTCTGGCTCATCGGTAAGCCTGTTCTTATTGTTCTGGAAGATAAACGCCAGCGTAAAGCATCCCACCACGAAAGCAACCAGACCAAAGCGGGGCTACCGGTCATTCTATCCAGGATTTGGCGCGGGCCACCTCCAGAAACGCCAGTACGTCCTCTTCGAGCCCCGGTACATCGGGGAAGCGTTGTGCCAGGCGGTCGATGACCGTTGCCACGGTACTGTGGCCGTCCAGCAGCGCCAAGACCCAGCCGGCACTGGCATTGAGCTCGATGATGCCCCCGGCGTACAACAGCACGTGGCAAGCCTTCTGTGGCTCCCAGCCCAGGCGCAAGCCTCGCCCCAAGGCAAGGGCTTGCTGGCGATCAATCAGGTTCACAGGCACATGCTCCAGGAGGATCCGGCCACCATGGCGATGGCCGGGCCGTCATCAACGGTTGGCGAAATACATCGTCACTTCGAAGCCAATGCGCAGGTCGGTGTAGGCGGGTTTAGTCCACATAGGGCAAGTCCTCTTCTTGTGCCGGAGGATTCCGGTAGATGCATTAATGCACGGGGGCGCACTGGACCGAATGCTACTTTGGAACGAGCTTGCGGGGTGCGTTGGTACGGGTAGGCCATGCATGTGCCGGCCCTTTTGCGGGCTCGCCCGCACCCACAGGTTCTTCACCGGTTCTGGAACCAACGGTGAACCTGTGGGCGCGGGCGAGCCCGCGAAGGCCGCGACGCGGTCTAGAAGAAGCCCAGCGGATTGATGTCGTAACTCACCAGCAGGTTCTTGGTCTGCTGATAGTGGTCGAGCATCATCTTGTGGGTCTCGCGGCCAACACCGGACTTCTTGTACCCCCCGAACGCCGCATGCGCCGGGTACAGGTGGTAGCAGTTGGTCCACACTCGCCCGGCCTTGATCCCGCGGCCCATGCGGTAGGCACGGTTGATGTCGCGGGTCCACAGGCCGGCGCCCAGGCCGAATTCACTGTCGTTGGCGATCGCCAGCGCTTCGGCTTCGTCCTTGAAGGTGGTCACGCCCACCACCGGCCCGAAGATTTCTTCCTGGAACACGCGCATCTTGTTGTTGCCCTTGAGCAGGGTTGGCTGAATGTAGTAACCGCTGGCCAGGTCACCCTGCAGCCGCTCGGCACCACCGCCGGTGAGCAGCTGCGCACCCTCCTCCCGGGCAATTTCCAGGTACGAAAGGATCTTGTCGTACTGTTGCTCGGACGCCTGGGCACCCACCATGGTTTCGGTATCCAGCGGGTTGCCGCGGGTGATCTTGGCGATCTTCTTCATCACCTCGGCCATGAACGGTTCGTAGATCGACTCCTGGATCAGCGCCCGTGACGGGCAGGTGCACACCTCGCCCTGGTTGAAGAACGCCAGCACCAGGCCTTCGGCAGCCTTCTCGATGAACGCCGGCTCGGCCTGCATGATGTCTTCGAAGAAAATGTTCGGCGACTTGCCACCCAGTTCGACGGTGGACGGGATGATGTTCTCGGCCGCGCACTTCATGATGTGCGAGCCCACCGGGGTGGACCCGGTGAAAGCGATCTTGGCAATGCGCTTGCTGGTGGCCAGCGCCTCGCCGGCCTCACGGCCAAAGCCCTGGACGATGTTCAGTACGCCTGCCGGCAACAGGTCGGCGATCAGTTCGGCAAAGACGGTAATCGACAGGGGCGTCTGCTCTGCGGGCTTGAGCACCACGCAGTTGCCAGCGGCCAAGGCCGGGGCAAGCTTCCAGGCGGCCATCAGCAGCGGGAAGTTCCACGGGATGATCTGCCCCACCACACCCAGCGGCTCGTGGATGTGATAAGCCACGGTGCCTTCGTTGATCTCGCCTACGCCACCCTCCTGGGCGCGGATGCAACCGGCAAAATAGCGGAAGTGGTCCGCTGCCAGCGGCACGTCGGCATTCAAGGTTTCGCGTATGGCCTTGCCGTTGTCCCAGCTTTCGGTAACCGCCAGCACTTCCAGGTTCTGTTCGATGCGGTCGGCAATTTTCAGCAGTACCCGCGCACGGTCTTGCACCGAGGTCTTGCCCCAGGCTTCGGCGGCGGCATGCGCGGCGTCCAGGGCGCGCTCGACGTCCTGGGCCGTGGAGCGCGGGAATTCGGCAATCGGCTGGCCATTGACCGGCGAGCTGTTGGTGAAGTACTGGCCAGCCAACGGCTGCACGAACTCGCCACCGATGAAGTTGCCATAACGGGGTTTGAAGGATACGACGGCGCCTGGAGTTCCGGGTTGTGCGTAGATCATGCTGAGCCTCTGCGGGTCGGTGCCTGTCCCACGACAGGCGATGCACCGATGGTAACAAGCCCGCGTGCCGGGCGAATGCACCGTTGGCAGCGGGGCTCTCGTCATTTGGTAGTAGGCTCTGTACGAAAAGTCTTGAGACGCAGGTCAGGCAAGGCGAAAACAGCCGAGGAACGGCCGGGGTCGCGCCCGACTGTACTGGAGTACATGAGCACTCCGAGGCTGTTTTCAACGCAGCATGAACAAGTATCAAGGCTTTTCGTCAGAGCCTAGGGCCGCTTGCTACCGATCAGCGGCAGCAAGCGGCAGTAGGCAGGCGTTATGGCTTGGCGCTGACCGTTTGCTGCAACTGCTTGGGCAACTTGAAGGTCCAGAGCATGCCGCCTTGGTTGAAGTCCTTGACCCGTTTGGCCACTTCGCCACCCCACAGCGGCACCGCACCGCCCCAGCCGGAGACCACCGAAACGTACTGCTCGCCGTCCATTTCCCAGGTGACGGGCGAGCCAAGCACGCCTGAGCCGGTCTGGAATTCCCAGACCTTGTCGCCGGTCTTGGCATTGAATGCCTGCAGGAAGCCCTCTGGCGTGCCCGTGAACACCAGGTTGCCCTTGGTGGTCAGCACGCCGCCCCACAGCGGCGCGTAGTTCTTGTGGCGCCACACTTCCTTGCCGCTGATCGGGTCGATGGCACGCAGCACGCCGATGTAATCTTCGTTGAGCGGCTTGATGGTGAAGCCGGCACCGAGGAACGCCGCGCCCTTCTTGTAGGCGATGCCTTCGTTCCAGATGTCCATGCCCCACTCGTTGGACGGCACGTAGAACAGCCCTGTGTCCTTGTTGTAGGCCATCGGCATCCAGTTCTTGGCGCCGAGGAAGGCCGGGGCGACGAACACCGAGCTGCCCTTGGCCTCGCTGCCGGGTGCGCCCGGGCGGCTGGCGTCGTTGTAGATCGGCCGGCCGTCCTTGTCCAGGCCCGTGGCCCAGGTGATCTTGTCAACGAACGGGAAGCCGCGGATGAACTTGCCGTTGGTGCGATCAAGCACGTAGAAGAAACCGTTGCGGTCCGCCGTGGCGGCAGCCTTGACCTCCTTGCCGCCGTCCTTGTAGTTGAACGAGATCAGCTCGTTGACGCCGTCGAAGTCCCAGCCGTCATGCGGCGTGCTCTGGAAGTGCCACTTGATGGTGCCGTCGTCCGGGTTCAGCGCCAAGCGTGAGGAAGAGTACAGGTTGTCACCGGGGCGCAGGTGCGAATTCCACGGCGCCGGGTTGCCGGTACCGAACAGGATCAGGTTGGTTTCCGGGTCGTAGTAACCGCCCAGCCAAGGCGCTGCGCCGCCGGTCTTCCACAGGTCGCCAGGCCAGGTCTTGCCCGCCTCACCGCCGGAAATGCCGTTCTCGATCGCCTTGCCGTCCTTGTACACATAGCCCATGTGCCCTTCCACGGTGGGGCGCATCCACAGCAGTTCGCCGTTCTCCGGGTTGTACGCCTGGATCTTGCCCACCACGCCGAACTCGCCGCCGGCAACGCCTGTGATCAGCTTGCCATTGACGATCATCGGCGCGGCGCTGATGGAGTAACCTTCTTTGTGGTCGGCGACCTTCTTGCTCCAGACCACCTTGCCGGTGTCCTTGTTCAAGGCCACCAGCTTGGCATCCAGCGTGCCGAAGAACACCAGGTTGCCGAACAGTGCGACGCCGCGGTTGATCACGTCGCAGCAGGGGCGGATGTCATCCGGCAGACGTGCATCGTATTGCCACAGTTTCTTGCCAGTGCGGGCGTCCACGGCGAACACCCGCGAGTAGGAGCCGGTCAGGTACATCACCCCGTCCTTGATCAGCGGCTGGGCCTGCTGGCCGCGCTGCTTCTCGCCGCCGAAGGAGAACGCCCAGACCGGGCGCAGCTCCTTGACATTATTGACGTTGAGCAGGTCCAGCGGGCTGTAGCGCTGGCCCTGCACGCCCAGGCCATTGGTCACGATCTGCTGCGGGTTCTTCGGGTCCTGGAGGATGTCTTCATTGCTGACAGCGGCGTGAGCCGCGCCGGCAAGCAGCATGGCGCTGAGCACCAGGCTCACGGCGAACAAGGGGCGACGTGGGGATCGGGTCATGACGGCTACCTTTGGTTTTTTTGTTGTGCCCGGGAAAATTTCCCGGTGTGTCGGGAATTCTTGGTCCCGACCCGATTGCCAACAATTGCCCGCAGTGCGGAGTTTTCTAGTTCCTTGGTAGGGGTTGGGTTTGCCCGTCCTGTTCAACCAGAAACTGCTTGAGTCAATCTGCCCTGCCTTGGATAACTGCTCCCCCAGGCAAACGCCGTACGCCGCCAAACCACCACACAACTCCCGCTCCAATCACGGTAGTCAGCACTGCAAGCAGCAAGATAACCCCTTGCGCCCCCACCGGCGCCGCCAGTATTCCCACCAGCAAGCCCGCCAACGGTTGCGACAAGTTGTTGAGCAATGTGACCACTCCCACCGTCTTGCCAAAGTCCTGGGTCGGAATTACCCGCTGCCGAACATTGCGCATATAGACATTGAACATCTTGTCGAAACCGACAATCAGCAAAAACCCCAGCACATACCCTGCAAAGTTCGGACTCAAGGCACTGATGAAAGCGCCGGCGGCAATCATCAAGTAGCCCACGCCACCCATTACCCGTAACGGCAGCACCACCCGGGCGAGAAAGAACAGGATCACGATAGTAGTTACTGCGGCAGCCGCCTGCAGCCATGCGTAGGTGTCCTTGCCAGCGCCATGCTCGCCGAGCACCATGGCCGCCGAGGTTGCTAAGGTGACCCCGACGATCAGGTTGACGCCGACGGCCAAGGTGATGATCTTCTTCAGTTCGGCCTGTTCGCCAATATGCCTGAAGGCGATACGCACGGGTTGGAACCAGATATCACGATGCTGCTCGTACACCGGCAGGGTGACCTGGCTGGCGCGCTGCCATGCCCGCATGCTCAGGTCGGCCAGCAGGAACAGTCCAGCAGTCCATAGCACTACCCAGTGCCATGCCATAAACTCCAGCAGCGCAGCTGCCACCAGTGGCCCGAGTACCAGGCCCGTCTGGTCAGCGATCTGAGAATAGGCGAGGGTCTTGGTGTAGTTGTAGTGCTGGAAGATATGCGGCATCACCACCTCGCGGGCCATGATGCCCTGAGTGGTCAGCCCCCCACACAGCGCCGACAGTACCACCAGCCAGGCAAGACCGCCGAACAGGGCATGAAGTCCCATCGCCAACAAGCACAGCAATGCCCGGTAAACTTGGCTAATGTGCAGGATCTTGATGGGTGAGAACTTGTCGCACAGTGCGCCGCATACCGGGAAGGCGAGAAAACGCGGCAGCGACTCGACAAAGAACGCCAGCCCTGCCCAAGCGACGCTGTTGGTGGCCTGGAACACTATCAGCGGCACGATGAACAACAGGATCTGGTCTGCCAGGCGCGAAAGAAACAGCGAAATGAAAAAGGCCAGGTAATCCTTGCGCATGCTGAACTCCTGTAAGAAGCAAGAAAGAGACCTTGCCAAACCTCAATAGGCCGAACCCAAACGGTCGTTGAGGTTGTGTTTCTCGTCACCACGCAACGGTGGGTTGAACACACTGACCAGGATCAAGTCCTGCTCCTTGCCGCCGCGTAGGTAGTGCCGATCATGCTGGTCGAGTACATACACATCACCGGGACGTATCGGGTAGACATTCCCCTGCATGTCCTCGACCTCGCCTTCCCCGGCTATGCAGTAGCACGCCTCCAAATGGTTCCGATAGTGCAACAGCGATTCAGTGCCGGCACGAACCACCGTGTGGCAGAGGGTAAATCCCATGGCATCACGTTCGGTGAGTAGACGATGGCTAGTGCCGGCGCCCCACTCCACGTAGTAGGCGGTTTTCTCCACGTCGGACCTGCTGCGGATGAACATGTGAACCTCTCTGGGTATAAGGAATTGAATGAAGAGTCATGCTTGGTCATGACTACCATTGCGCAAGGTCGCTTCGCCGCAAGCCAGCATCGCGTCGCTCCAGGCCAGATCGCGATGCGCGGCGATGGCCTGGATGTCACACCAATGGCGCTGGAGTGGATGCCCTGCCGCCAACGAAGAGGCACCGAGCCGTCCTACCAGACGTTGCACCGCTTGCACGCACTGCCTCGCCAAATAGGCACGGTCGCGGCGTAACCGCAGCAGTTGACAGGTACTCAGGGCTTGATCGTGAATGCCTGCTTCATGCAACCGCGATATCAACGAGTCATAGAGAAGGCCAGCGCTGTGCAATTGTGCGGCCGAGTGAGCGACCTGCTCGGCAATCCTTGGGTCGCTGGCCAGCGAGTCAGTGAGCGCCGAGACGAACGCATCATGGGCCCCCTCCGCGCAGCCAAACAACGGACCGATGATCGAAGTAGCCAGAAAGGGCGCCAATGGCAAACGGTCGATGTAATCGATCTCCGGTTTGGATGGGCGTTGGGCGAAGATTTCATGCAAGGCGAAAACCCGCTCGTGTGGCACCAGCAACTGGTGAGCCTGAACGTCGTGAGAGCCAGTTGCGGCCATGCCGCAACTGTCCCAGCTGTCGATTCGCTCAATATCCTGCGCGGCGACCAGTACGAGAAAACGTGGAGTGTGCCAGGCAGCCGGGTGGTTCTGACAAGGTGCATTGAGCATCAACCACGTCGCGTCTTCGATCCCTGAGCTGAACCGCCAGCGCCCGTTCACCCTTATGCCGCACGCCTCGTAGCTGAGCTGGCTGTTGGCGCTGGTGGACGCCGAGGCGAACAGCTGCCGGGGGCCGTCAGCGTACATTTGATCCTGGCATGCCGGGGGTAAACGTCGAGCGATGCTGCTGTGCCCACCCACCAAGGCCATCACCCAGCCGGTGGAGGCGCAGGCCCTTGCGGCAATGCGTGCGCTCTCCACCACTGTTGGCCAATGTGAGCTGCGGGTTGCAGGCGCTCGAGGCGACAACAGATCCAGCCACTCACCGGTGAACAGTTCGTTGAATGTATCGCGGCTCAAACGACGGTCTTTCTGCGCTGCTCCCGCTCGCTCGCGCCACCTTGACAGGTGTTGCAGTGCCCGTTGGCAGGGCGCGGGTTGGGCGGCGCGATGCAATACCTGTTGAACGTTTTCAGACATTGGCCGGCACCTCGACTTGGTTACCATGGAGCACCACCGAACCCAGTCGCGAACCTTCAAAGCAGAAGCCCGGTGGTTGCACAACCGGGCCTAGCAGCTTGAGGAATCGTTCAATCCGCTGTTCGTCGTCCGAGGCCACAAACTCGCAGAAATTACTGCTGCTCCACAGCAGGTGGACGTGCTTGAAGCGAGCCGACAGGGCGCCTACCAGTTCTTCCATGGTGACCTGACCGTTTTGCATCTGCACGAGCATCTGCTGGCGTTTCCAACGGATTTCTTCCACTTTGAAGTAGCGGATCTTGAATACTTCGTCCTTTATCTTCTCTCGTCGCAGATACTCTTCTGAATCGGGGTGGTTGAGCTTTTCGAGGAAAAATGCCAGCCCGCTGGGCTTCAGAAAACGCTTGATGTGGGCGATTTGTTGCGCGCGGTTACGGTTATAGAACTGGAATGCGGCCATTTCGTATATGAAATCGAATCCCTGGCTGAACGCTTTATATTCCGGCTTTTGCAGCAGCTTCGTGTTCATTTTGAAGAATGAGTGCGGGTAGAAGTGTGATAAGGCTGGGTCGGCATACTGCTCGAAGGCTATCTGGTTGGCACGGTTGGGCGACGAGGTGAGGCTATGGATCAGGCCTTGGGATTGGCCAGCCAAAGCACGACCATTACTACCATCGAAGGCGTCCACCTCGAATATGCTGTAGCGCTGGCCGGCCCTGGGCGGGTAGGCCGAGACCAGTCGGGACAGCGTCACGCCAATCCTGGAGAGTTCCTCAAGGACGTACGGTACGCTAGCTAGAAAATGCGAAAACAGTGGGCCCGCCCCCGCAAGCAGGCGGTCGTGGTACTCGAGTACCTGAGGGTCGTCGATCTGTGACTTGAGGTGGCTGTCCAGAGACTGCGACGGAACTTGGCTCGCGCCAGTCGCCAGGCTGTGAAAATGCTCGGCCAGTTTCAACATGGCGCTTTGATGGAGGTCGTGGTCAAGACTGGCGTCGTCCAACGATTGCTGCGGAAAAGCGTTCATGTGTCTCTCCTGCTGTCAGATCAGCCCTCTGGCGCTGAATTTGCCTGAATCGGTTTTTGGCAAGGCCTCAAGGAACACGTAATAAGCCGGCACCATGTGCCAGTCCAATTGGGCTATGCAGTGATCACGCAGGGATTGCTCGATGGTCTGTATATGGTCAGTTTCGAGCACAACATAGGCCTTCGGTACGTGCCCGGCCGATTCGTCTGCGACCGGCACCACTAATACCTCGGCAACCGCCGGGTGTGACGCCAAACATTGTTCAATTTCCCGCGGGTTGACCTTCCAGATATTGCGGGAAAACACGTCATCCTTGCGTGCCACGTAGTAGAGATAGCCTTGGGCGTCTCGCTTGAACAGGTCACCTGTGCGAAACAGGCGCGGGTGGCCGAATGCATTGTGTAGGAAGGCCATGGCATTGGCCTCGGGCATGTTCCAATACTCGAGCATCAGGTAGTCGCTGGTTACCAGCAGTTCGCCGACCTCCCCAGGCTGGTCAATGGCCCGCCCTCGCTCGTCCACCAAGTACAAGCAGACGCCGGGCAGAGGTTTGCCCACCGAGGCCGGGCGCTGATCGAGCTCCTCGGGAGGCAGGTAACTGACACGTTTGCATTCCGTGAGCCCGTAGTTGGAAAAGATCCGTACCCGAGGCAAAGCTTGCCGAATCTTCTGGATATGACGGGTGTAGAGAGCCTGGCCACTGCTGGATATATAACGCAGGCTGGGCACCCGAGCGTCCCAATGCGGGCCGGTATTGGCCAACAGGAAAAATAATGGAGGAAACACATGCACGGCGGTTACCTCCTCCCGTTCAACCACTGCGAGTATGTCCTCGGCAGTAGTGGCCGGCTGGCTTTCAATCACGCTGGTGGCGCCGACTACCAGCGGCATCATCACGTTGTAGACACCATAATCGGAGGCCAGAGTCGAATAACTGAGGACGCGATCATCTGGGGTGTTCTGCTGGTAGGCGGTGACTTGGCGTGAGGCAGCCAACATGATTCGGTGGTTGACCAGCACGCCCTTCGGATTGAAGGACGATCCGGATGTATAGAATATCGACGTAGACCTTTCGGGGTCTTCAATCAATGGCGGATGCCTCGTAGCAGCCTTTTGCGAAGGTCTGGAGAGGGCATCGGACATTTGAATGACCTGAGGCGGGAGCACAGCGCTCGGGGTCGTGAGCAGCACCCATTCAAGCCCAACGGCCTTGATAAGGCCCGGAAGGTCGTCGGTGCAGTCAGTGATCAGCAACCGAGCGCCTGAATGCTTGAGTTGATGAATCAGCCTGGCACGGCTCAGGGTATGATGGATAGCAGCAGTAACTGCTCCGGCTTGCAGAATGCCCAGATAAGCAGCTACCAGTTGTACGGAAATTGCCGAGTACAGACCCACACGATCGCCTGGAGCAATTCCCAGGGTTGGCAGGAAAGATGCGATATCATCCGCTTGTTGTTGCAACACTCGATAGGAAGTTGCTACACCGTCTAAAACGATTGCTGACTTGCTTGGGTATGCATTGGCATTGTCCGCAATGACTTTATGAAACAAAGGCATGGCTCGATATCCTCTCAATCCCTTGCTCGGGTGCTAACGGCGCTTTCTTGCGCTCACAAAAATATAAGTACCTTACAGCTGCAGGCAGAAACTCGAAGGTCGTCGATTTCAGTAAGTTGGCCGTGCGGGTTATCTAAAAATCAATAGCAACTGACATACTCTGTCTTACCGATTTGGGAAAGCGGCACCACTCACTCTGATGATTTCCTTCAAAAGGTGTGCATAGCCTGCAAACAGGTTCAGAATATTTATGCACTCAAGACTTCAGACAGACAGAGAGGAACAGAGACAACCATTACAAATAGTTACAGAGGTATGACAACGGAAAAACATAAAAACACCACTTATATTTGCTTGACACCCACACCACCAACAAAAACCAAACATATCGACAAGCAAAATCCTCCACCACAAAAGTTATCACGTCAAGGCGATTCTAAATAAAGTCAGGTCATTTTTGTCACTACTCAGTGACATTGTTCGCACACCAGCAATTTGAAATATTTTGTTATCAGAAGTATCTGACAGATATTTGGAAGATCCAAGAAAGTTACCCCACCCGTTTGCAACGAGCAGCGTTTAAACGTGGCATGAACGCCCGCCCGAACAATACCTTTACCAGGCCACTGGGAGTCGCGAACTTCTCCGCACCTCTCCAACCTGTAGTGGACAATATGCTACTCGACAGTGTTCCATGAGCAGCATTCCACCGACCCGACTCGGCTCTCAAGCCACGTGGATCATGGCTGCTGCACGACAGCGCGCCGCCTCGGTGACGGGCGTACTCCATAGAGCAGCGCGTTCCGCCATCAGATTGGGGGCCTGGTATCGATGCGCCGGAGTTGCTGACGCTCATACCGGGGGTACAGGTGGCTGACACTGCGGATCAGCTCATAACGCGTCAGGCTGATCCCGGCAAACCGTTCGGGAATGGGGCTGCGGATCATCTCGGCCATGTCGTCACCGCGCGCCGCGCCATCACGCATCAGGCCATCGAGCCAGCCCAGGTAGTCACGCATCTGCACGAACGGCTGCGCATCACTGGCCACCGGGCCATGCCCGGGTACCAGCTGTTTCCAGGGCAGTGCCTGCAGGGTATCCAGGTCCTTGAGCCACACGTCCAGCCCCGGGCTGTTGGGCGTGGTCAGGGCGCGTTGGTAGAACACCAGGTCGCCGGCGAACAGCACCCCGGTCTTTTCATCGAAAATCGCCAGGTCGGCACCCGTATGCCCGCCCAGCCCCAGCAACCTCAGTCGGTGCCCACCCACCTCATGCACGCCCGGCTGCAGCACCCGGGTCGGCAGCACCACCTCGGTACCGCGCATCCAGTCGCCGACCAGGCGATACATGTTCTCGGCCATGGCATCGCCTTGCTGACGCAGCAGGTCGCGGGTGCCGGCCAGGGCACCGATCGGCACATCGGCAAAGGCCTGGTTGCCCAGCACATGGTCAGGATGATGATGGGTCAACAGCACTTCCACTACCGGCTTGTCGGTGAGGGTGGCAATTGCCTTGCGCAACGCCTCGCCATAGCCCTTCGACGGCCCGCTGTCGATCACCACCACACCGCTGTCGGTGACGATGAACGCGGTGTTGACCACATTGCCGCCATTGGCCTTGGCGAAATTGTCGGTGCTGCCTTCCAGCAACCAGGTGCCCTCGGCGATCTGCCGGGGTGTGAGCCGGTACGCCAGATCAGCCTGGGCCGGCAGCCCCAGGCACAGCAGCAACAACAGGATCCAACGCATGATGGTGCCTCGGGTCAGGGTGAAATCAGACAACGCGCTCAGGGCAGCGCCGCCTCGAACTGGTTGCCGCTGTTGTCCCGCAACAGCAGCCGTGTTGGCCCGGGGCCCTGAATGTCAAAGCCCAGGTTGGGGTTTTCGCTGACCGCCGGATACAGCTCCAGGCTGGCCAGGCGCTGGCCATCTGCACCTTGCAACTCGGCATGGTTGAGAAAGAATTCAGGAATGCCGCTGACCAGGCCGTTATCCATGGGGTGGGCCACCTGCAGGCGCAGGCGGCTGCTGTCACCACGCGGGTAGCGCCCGCCCAGCACCTCACCGAGGTGCTCCTCCCAGCCGGGCTGGGTGCGCACCGCGCTGGGTGCGGTACAACCGCCGCCGGCAGCATCGATCAAGGTCGAACCGACGTGCCACAGGCCATCGCGTGTCAGTACGGCGGCGCGCAGCGGTGTGGCCTGTTCGATGCGGATGCGGATCGACAACCAGGGCAACACGCGCTCGCCGGGCTGAAAGTCGACGATGCGCGGCAGAGGGTTCAGTTCTGCCCAGGCGATTATCCGCACCACCTCGCCCGTGAACGCCCGGGCGTCGATCTCCAGCGGTACCTGCCGTGCATCCTCGGCAAAGGGCGGCGCCAGAAGCTTCACACGGTCATCGAACACGAACGCCGCCTGCCCCAGCAACTGCTTGTGGTAGAAGTCCCACATCACGGAAGGCACCGGGTCTGTGGGGGTGCCTTGTGTCGCAGCCTGGGCGGCCCAGGGCATCCAGCAGGCCAGCAGGAAAGTTGCTCGCCAGTTCATGGCCGCTCCTATTGATACATCTCCGGGACCTCGTAACGCAGGCCGTATGCGGCATACATCGCCTTGAGCCGGCCATCGCGAATCATCGCCTCCATGGCCTCCTCCACGGCATAGGCCAGCTGCCGGTTGCTCTCATGCACGGCCATGCCGATTTCCCAAGCCTGTTTACCGAGGTTCGGGTAGGCGTTTTCTGCCAAGGCCAGTTGCGCATCGGCGGCCTGGTGCAGCTGCCAGTCAACCTCTCCGCGCATCGCCATCACTGCGTCCACCTGGCCGGACTGCATCGCAGCAAATGCCTGTTGCACGCTGGGGTAATGGTGGGTCCTGGCGCTAAGCATGCCGTTGAACACCGACGTCAGGTAAAACGACGGCACGCTGTCCACCTCGACCCCGACAGGATGCTGCTGGAATACCGCGACACTGGCCACCGACGGCAGGCGACGGCGATCGTAGGCCACCTGCCAACGCTCCTCCTGATAGGGGCCGAACATCACCACCTGGGCGTTTTCCAGCTCACCCAGCTCGTTGCGCCGCTGCGCGTAGGCGCGATCGTAAGGCACCCGCATCATCAGGTCGGCCAATTGCTGATGACGCAGCGGGCTGCCGCGCCAGATGTAGTCGCGCAGGTCATCGTCGAGCTTTTCTCCGGGTGGCGCCCAGATTAACTGCAGGCGTACCCCCAAGGCCGTGGCCAGGGCCTGCGCCAGTTCCACATCGACACCACGCGGCTGGCCGTGGTCCTGGAAGCTGTAGGGGGCGAAATCCTTGTACACCGCCACCTTGAGCTCGCCGGCAGCGATGATCGCGTCGTAGTTGCGCACCTGCGCCTGGGCCGCCGCGCAACACAGCAGCAGGCCACTCAACAGCACCGCCCACAGACGCATGGCCGTCACTCCTCGACGTGCACGCTGTCGAGGTAGGTGCGCACCGCCCACAGGGCTTCCTGACTGAGGTAATCGGCCATCTTCGGCATGTACACGCGGCCGTCGCGAACCGCGCCGTGGCGTACCCGCTCGACGAACCATTCATCGCCAGCATCACCTGCATCGAGCATGCGCAAGTCAGGGGCGATACCACCAGACTTGGCCTCCAGGCCATGGCAGGCGGCGCAGTTCTGGTTGTAGGCCGAGGCGCCGATTTCCACCGCCTTGTCGTGCTCGGGTGAGCTGCGGTAAGGGTTGACCGCCGCCCAGCCGTCGTCGTCCAGGGTCACACCAGCGTCCTTGATCGGGGTCAGGCCCTTGGTCTCCACTGCCTGGGGCACCACGTTGCCATGGGCCCAGGCTGTACCGGTCAGCACGGCTGCGGCCAGCACTCCAGCAGCAAGCAACACATTGCATTTTGTTGTCATTGTTATGCCCTCACCATTGCACACAAAGCCTCAACCACAGAGGCCGTGCCGCCATCTTAGAAACACCCCGCGGGCGACCGAATGCTGCTTTGGTGTCCGGGCCTTAATCCCTTGGTAGTAGGGCTTGTGGCGAAGGGCCAATTGAGGTGCCGTGCGGGAACTTTTCCCGGCAAGGGCGGGACTTTTTCCGTATCCCGCGATAGCCGCTGCGCCCCACCCTGTGCAGGCCAAAACCTCCACTGGGAACTGCAACCATGACAATAAGATCGCTACCCGCCCTTTCCCCGCTGGCCCTGAGCGTGCGCGTCCTGCTGATGGCCGGTAGCCTGGCCCTGGGCAATGTGGCAACAGCGGCCAGCACACCCGCTGTACCTGCCGGCAAGAACGTCACCTGGGAAGACATCGCCAATGACCACCTGACCACCCGGGACGTGCTGCAGTACGGCATGGGGACCAATGCCCAGCGCTGGAGCCCGCTGGCCCAGGTCAATGACAAGAACGTGTTCAAGCTGACCCCGGCCTGGTCCTACTCCTTCGGCGACGAGAAGCAGCGCGGCCAGGAATCCCAGGCCATCGTCAGCGATGGCGTGGTCTACGTCACCGGCTCGTACTCGCGGGTATTCGCCCTCGATGCCAAGACCGGCAAACGCCTGTGGACCTACAGTCACCGCCTGCCCGACAACATTCGCCCCTGCTGCGACGTGGTCAACCGCGGCGCGGCGATCTACGGCGACAAGATCTACTTCGGCACCCTCGACGCGCGGGTCATCGCCCTCGACAAGCGCACCGGCAAAGTGGTGTGGAACAAGAAATTCGGCGACCACAGCGCCGGCTACACCATGACCGGTGCGCCAGTGCTGATCAAGGACAAGACCAGCGGCAAGGTGCTGCTGATCCACGGCAGCTCCGGCGATGAATTCGGCGTGGTCGGACAGTTGTTCGCACGCGACCCGGACACCGGCGAAGAAGTGTGGATGCGGCCCTTCGTCGAAGGCCACATGGGCCGCCTGAACGGCAAGGACAGCACCCCGACCGGTGACGTCAAGGCGCCTTCCTGGCCAGACGACCCTACCACCGAAACCGGCAAGGTCGAAGCCTGGAGCCACGGCGGCGGTGCCCCTTGGCAAAGCGCCAGCTTCGACCCCGAAACGAACACCATCATTGTTGGCGCTGGCAACCCCGGGCCGTGGAATACCTGGGCGCGCACGTCGAAGGACGGCAACCCGCATGACTTCGACAGCCTGTACACCTCCGGCCAGGTCGGTGTCGACCCGAGTACCGGCGAAGTCAAGTGGTTCTATCAGCACACCCCCAACGATGCCTGGGACTTCTCCGGCAACAACGAGTTGGTGCTGTTCGACTACAAAGGCAAGGACGGCAAGGTGGTCAAGGCCACCGGCCACGCCGACCGCAACGGCTTCTTCTATGTGGTCGACCGCAACAACGGCAAGCTGCAGAACGCCTTCCCCTTCGTCGACAACATCACCTGGGCCAGTCATATCGACCTGAAGACCGGCCGCCCGGTGGAAAACCCCGGCCAACGCCCGGCCAAGCCGCTGCCGGGTGAAACCAAGGGCAAGCCGGTGGAAGTCTCGCCACCGTTCCTGGGCGGCAAGAACTGGAACCCCATGGCCTACAGCCAGGACACCGGGCTGTTCTACATCCCCGGCAACCAGTGGAAAGAGGAGTACTGGACCGAGGAAGTGAACTACAAGAAGGGCTCGGCTTATCTGGGCATGGGCTTCCGTATCAAGCGCATGTACGACGACCACGTCGGCACGTTGCGCGCCATGGACCCGACCACCGGCAAGCTGGTCTGGGAACACAAGGAACACCTGCCGTTATGGGCCGGTGTACTGGCGACCAAGGGCAACCTGGTGTTCACCGGCACGGGCGATGGTTTCTTCAAGGCCTTCGACGCCAAGACGGGCAAAGAGCTGTGGAAGTTCCAGACCGGCAGCGGCATTGTCTCGCCGCCCATCACCTGGGAACAGGACGGCGAGCAGTACATCGGCGTGACCGTCGGCTACGGCGGTGCGGTACCGCTGTGGGGTGGCGACATGGCCGAGCTGACCAAACCGGTGGCTCAGGGGGGCTCGTTCTGGGTGTTCAAGATCCCGAGCTGGGACAACAAGACTGCACAGCGTTGACCTGCAGCGGGGAGCGGCTTGCGCCCCTCCCCGCTTCTGCCCTTCTCCTGCCCAGAGGCTTTCGCCATGAATTACCTGCCCTTTACCTTGCTGCTGGCGCTATCCCCCGCCCTGGCAGTGAACGCCGACGACGCCGGCAACGATGCCCCCTTGACCATCAACGGCTGCGTGATTGCCGAAGCCAGCCAGTGCCCGGGGGCCAACCTGCGCGGCGCCAACCTGGCCAACCAGGACCTGCGCAAGATGAACCTGGCCGGTGCCGACCTGCGCGATGCCGACCTGCGCCATGCCCAGCTGGACCTGGCAAATCTGGAAAAAGCCCGCCTGCAAGGTGCCAACCTGACCCGCGCCAGCTTGCAACAAAGCAATCTGCGCCTGGCCGACCTGAGCAACAGCAAGCTGGTGGCCATTCAGGGCTGGGGCTTGTTCGCCCAGGGCGCACAATTTGAAAAGGCGGACCTGCGCGCAGCCTATCTGCAGTTCGCCAGGCTGTCCGGGGCAAAGCTGCAGCAGGCCAACTTGCAGGCGGCGGACCTGGAGATGGCCTGGTTGAGCAAGGCCGACCTGCAAGAGGCCAACCTGGGCGATGCCAATCTGCAGGAGGCCAAGTTTGGCCAGAGCAACCTGGCACGCGCCGATTTGCGCGGGGCGCGGCAGCATTACGGGAATTTTCAGGAGGCCAACATGGAGGGGTGCAAGGGGTGCCCTGAGACCTGGGACAAATGAGGGGCCTGTAGGCGCGGGTTTACCCACGAAAGGGCCGGGCCTGCTGGCCAATTTCCACCTGCCGTTCACTGTTGCCGCCGCTACCGTATTCGCGGGTAAACCCGCTCCTACATACAGATCGGTGGTGGACACGCATCGGTGGTTGGGCGCAGGCCGCCGTGTAGGAGCGGGTTTACCCGCGAAAGGGCCGGGCCTGCTGGCCAATCTCGACCTGCCGTTCACTGTTGCGGGCGCTACCGTATTCGCGGGTA
>NZ_JBICII010000114.1:0-28977 GCF_043101865.1 Pseudomonas sp. zjy_15 | reverse complement strand
GCCTGTGCCCAGCCACCGACCGGTGTCCACCCCCGATCCGGCGTAGGAGCGGGTTTACCCGCGAAGGGGCCGGTTCAGGCAAACGCCGCCAGCAAATCCTGCGCAAATACATGGGCTGCCTCGCCAACCCCCTGTGCCCGGTGCCGGGCCAGGGTAAACGGCACCTCAAAATCAAGCGCAGGGTCCAGCGCCCATAACAGTCCTTCGGCCTCCCAGACCTGTGCACAATGGCATGGCAAGTAGCCAATATGCCGCCCAGACAGCATGAACGTCAGCACGCTTTCGATCTGCTCCGCCACTGCCGTGCTGCGTCTGCTCTGGAACGGTTCGCCCCCTTTGAGAAAACGGTACGGATGGCGCACCTGGTCCATGTCCAGCAACCGCTCAAGCCCAACATCCGTTTCCCCATACAGCTCATGCCCCCTGCCGCAATACAGCCGCTGCCGCTCCGCGAACAAGGGCTGGTAATCAAAGGCTGCCTGGTTGCCGGAAAAGTAGCTGATGGCATAGTCCAGCCGCTGCTCCAGCAACAGCCGTTCCAGCTCTGCCGGCGGTGCACTGACAAGCTCCAGTTGCACCGATTCCTCTCGCCTGCGAAATGCCGCAATGGCCGCCGCCAGTTTCAGGCTCACCGCCTTGTCCTGATTTTCCGCCATGCCTATGCGCACAGTTCCCAGCAGCCGCCCGGCAACGCCGTTGGCCTGCTGGCGAAACTGCTCGATGTTCAGCAGCAGCCCACGCGCCGCGTCCAATAGCAGTTCACCTTTTTCCGTCAGGCGAAAACCACCCTTGCCGCGGCTGCACAGGCGGTAACCCAAGCGTGCCTCCAGTTGCGCCATGCGCTGGCTGATGGTGGGCTGGCTCAGGCCCAGCACGCCTTGAGCGGCGCTGAAGCCACCCGCCTCGACTACAGTGACGAACAGCCGCAGCAGGTGCAGGTCGGGATCGTGCACTTGTCCCAGCATTACATTGCTCCTGGTGAATGTCAGCTTTGCAAACTTGCCATTGGTGCAATGTAACCCGGCTGGCATGCTCGCGGCATCCACCCATTTACCGAGGTGTCCGCCATGCGTCGATCGTTGTGCCTTTTGTCTCTGGTTCTGGCCCTGCCGCTGCAGGCCGAAGAAAAGGTCGTCAACCTCTACAGTTGGGCCGATTACGTTGCCCCGCAAACCCTGCAGCGCTTCGAACGGGAAACCGGCTACAAGGTGCGTTACGACACCTTTGACACCCCCGAGGTGCTGGAAACCAAGCTGCTGACCGGTGGTAGCGGCTACGACGTGGTGGTGCCGTCCTCCACCGTGCTGGCCCGGGCGCTCAAGGCCAATGCCCTGCAACCGCTGGATGCTCAGGCCATGCCTGGCTACGACAACCTCGACAAGGACCTGCTGGGCAAACTGGCCGAGGTTGACCCCGGCAACCGCCATGCTGTGCCGTACACCTGGGGCACGCTGGGCCTGGGGGTGAATGTGGAGGCGGTACGCCAGCGCCTTGGTGATGTACCGCTGGACAGCCTCGACCTGTTGTTCAAGCCCGAGTACGCCGCCCGCCTGAAGGGTTGCGGCATCGCCATACCTGACTCGCCCCAGGAGGTGATCGGCGTAGCCCTGAACTACCTGGGCAAGGACCCTTACAGCCAGAACAGGGGTGATCTGGCCGCCGCGCAGAACCTGCTCAGCCAGTTGCAGCCGTCGATCAGCTACGTCGCCAACGGTCGGCAGATCAACGACCTGGCCAATGGCAGCGTGTGCCTGGCGCTGACCTACAACGGTGATGCCGCGATGGCCGCCGACCAGGCCCGCCGTGCCGGCAAGCCGTTCGAGGTGATCTACCGCATCCCCCGCGAAGGCACGCTGGTATGGCAGGACAACCTGGTCATCCCCAAGGACGCCCCGCACCCCGAGGCCGCCCGGGCGTTCATCGCCTTCATGCTCAAGCCAGAGTCGGTGGCAGCGCTGACCAACACGCTGTTCTTCGCCAACGCCAACCAGGCTGCCACGCCGCTGGTGGACGAAGCGGTGCGCAACGACCCGGATATTTACCCGTCGGCCGAGGTGCGTCAGCGCCTGTATGCCGACCGCAGCATGGCCCTGGCCGACCTGCGCCAACGCAACCGTCTGTGGACCGCCTTCCGCAGCCGGCAGTAGCCCATGACAATCAAGGAGCCCGACCGTGGACCAAGCCGCAAGCAACGACCAGGCAATTACCCGCGATAGCCTGTATGGGACCGCCGCAGAAAGCACCTACGCCGGTGTTGTCAGTTTTTCCCGCCGCCGCTACAGCCGCGACTTGCGCGGTGTGGATGTGGTGGTCAGCGGTGTGCCGTTCGACACGGCCACCAGTAACCGCCCCGGCGCGCGCTTCGGCCCGCGGGCGATCCGTACTGCCTCGGTCCAGCAGGCCTGGGCCCGCCACTGGCCGTGGGCGTTCGACCCGTTCGACCACCTGGCGGTGATCGACTATGGTGACTGCCCCTTCGACAGCGGCACGCCGCAGTCGGTACCGGGCAGCATCGAGGCCCATGCCGAGCATATTCTGCAGGCGGGTTGCGCCATGCTCACCCTCGGTGGCGATCACTTCATCAGCTACCCGCTGCTCAAGGCTCACGCCCGCCGCCATGGCCCGCTGGCGCTCATTCATTTCGATGCGCACAGTGACACCTGGCCAGACGAGGCGGGCAAACGCATCGACCACGGCACCATGTTCTGGCATGCCGCCCGCGAAGGCCTGGTTGACCCGGCCCACTCGGTGCAGATTGGCCTGCGCACGACCAATGACGACAGCCAGGGTTTTGCCATTCTCGATGCTCGGCAGGTGCACCGCCAGGGCACAGAGGCGGTGATTGCGGCGATTCGCCAGCGGGTGGGCGAGCGGCCGGTGTACCTGACCTTCGACATCGACTGCCTCGATCCGGCCTACGCGCCCGGTACCGGAACACCGGTGTGTGGCGGGCTGAGCACGGTGCAAGCGCTGGAGATTCTGGGGGGGCTGCGTGGCATCAACCTGGTAGGCATGGACTTGGTGGAAGTGGCGCCAGCCTATGACCATGCCGATATCACCGCTTTGGCCGGGGCAACCCTGGCCATGGAGATGCTGTGCCTGTATGCGGCGCGGCACAAGGTGGACAACGGCCAGTAGATTTTGCGGCCATTCGCGGGCAAGCCCGCTCCCACACGTGTCTCACAGGCCAGAATCTGTGGGTGACCGTGGGAGCGGGCGCGCCCGCGAATGGCTGCAAAGCAGCACTCCGAGGCCCATACTGAAACATCAGGAATCATCTCCACCCGCATTCACACTTTTGCCGCGAACCCCTCGCGCCTTAGGCTATCAAATCCACCAGGCGCGGCATTTTCGTACAGGAGGTGAAGCATGACCCCGACATTGCCCATCCTGGCCCTCGGCCTGGCCTTGTGCCTGCCCGCGTACGCGGCTGCGCAGCAGCCCGTGCAACGTGCTGCCGGCAACAACAACCCTTACAACAGCCCGATCCAGCGGGCCAACCCCAACAGCCGTCAAGGCAGCATGCCGGCTGCGCCACCGGTACGTGGCCCGTCCACCGCCCCGTACCAGCGCCCACCCACCCTGGACAATCGTGGCATCGGCAATGGCGACAACCTGCGCCGCCAGCAGCAAACCCCGAACCTGGAACCCACCCGGCCACCGCGCGACAACCCACGTGCGCCTTAAACCCACTTGAAAGGAATCCGGCATGCTACGAACACCCTGGCTGGCCAGCCTGACGGCCGCCGCGCTATTGCCCTTGTGGGCGCATGCGGCGGCCGAACAGCGGTTTCCCAGCGAAGAAGGTACCTTGACCGTCAGCACGCTTGCCGATGGCCTGCGCAATCCCTGGGCACTGGCCTTCCTGCCCGGCGGCAAGGACATGCTGGTGACCGAGCGCGCCGGCAACCTGCGGCTGGTCAATGCCGAAGGCAAGGTCGGCCCGTCGATCAGCGGTGTACCCAAGGTCTGGGCCGAGGGCCAGGGCGGCTTGCTGGATGTGGCGCTGTCACCGGAGTTCGGCAAGGACCGCACCGTCTACCTGTCCTACGCCGAGGAGGGCAGTGACGGCAAGGCCGGAACTGCGGTCGGCCGCGGGCAGTTGTCCGAAGACCGCGCCCGGCTGAAGAATTTCACCGTGATCTTCCGCCAGCAGCCCAAGTTGTCGGTGGGTAACCACTTCGGCTCGCGGCTGGTGTTCGACCGCGACGGCTACCTGTTCATCGCCCTGGGCGAGAACAACCACCGCCCCACTGCCCAGGACCTGGACAAGTTGCAAGGCAAGGTCGTGCGTATTCTGCCGGACGGCGAAGTGCCCAAAGACAACCCCTACGTCGGCAAGGAGAACGTGCGCCCGGAGATCTGGTCATACGGCCACCGTAATCAGCAAGGTGCCGCGCTCAACCCCTGGACCGGCCAGCTGTGGACCCATGAACACGGCCCGCGCGGGGGGGATGAAATCAACATTCCAAAGCCTGGCAAGAACTATGGCTGGCCGATTGCGACCCACGGCATCAACTACTCGCTGCTGCCCATCCCCGAGGCCAAGGGCGAGCATGTGGACGGCATGGTCGACCCGCACCATGTCTGGGAAAAGTCACCGGGTATCAGCGGCATGGCGTTCTACGACAGCCCGACGTTCAAGGCCTGGGACCACAATCTGTTCATCGGTGCGTTGGCCACTCAGGAATTGATCCGCTTGCAACTGGACGGCGACAAGGTGGTGCATGAAGAGCGGTTGCTCGGTGACCTGAAGGCGCGTATCCGTGATGTGCGGCTGGGGCCGGATGGGTACCTGTATGTACTGACGGAAGACAAGGATGGCGCGCTACTCAAGGTCGGCCTGACCGACTGACGCGCTCCTGCACCGAGGGTGGCAGTCGGGTAGAATGCGGCCATGGCCATCGACCCCCAAACCCTCTACCAGCAAGCCCTGAGCACTCAGGGCTACGTTGCTGACCCCGCCCAGGCCCGCGTCGTCGAGGCCTTGCAAGGCTGCTTCCAGTCCCTCGAGCAGGGCCGCCCCACCCAGGGCCTCTACCTCTGGGGCCCGGTCGGGCGCGGCAAGACCTGGCTGATGGATCAGTTCCACCAGTGTCTGCGCATACCGAGCCGGCGCCAGCACTTCCACCACTTCATGGCCTGGGTGCATCAGCGCCTGTTTCAGCTCAACGGCACGGCCGACCCGCTGCTGGCCCTGGCGGCAGAGCTGGCGCGGCAAATCCGCGTGCTGTGCTTCGACGAACTGTTCGTCAACGACATCGGTGATGCGATCATCCTCGGCCGCCTGTTCCAGGTATTGTTCGATCAGGGTGTGGTGATCGTCGCCACCTCCAACCAGCCACCCGAGCAGCTCTACCGCGATGGCTTCAACCGCGAGCGGTTCCTGCCGGCCATCGCCGCCATTGGTCGTCACATGCAGGTACTGCCAGTAGTGGGCGAGCAGGATCACCGCCTGCACCCCGGTGAAGCGCGGCAGCGCTATTGGGTAGCCGAGGCGGAGCAGGCCAGCCAGTTGGGCAAGGTGTTTCGCCAGCTCAGCCCTGAAGATACCGGCACTGATCAGCCTTTGGTTATTGGCTCAAGGCACATTCAAGTCGTGCGGCGCAGTGAGCAGGCTATCTGGTGTCGTTTCACCGATCTGTGCGATCAACCCCTGGCGGCCATGGAGTTCATGGCCTTGTGTGACCGTTTTTCCTCGATTCTGGTATCCGGCATTCCGGCGCTGGGCGGGGAGCAGCGGGCGGGGCGTATTGCCCGTGGCACCGAAGATGGCGCGGCGAGGGTAGTGGCGGGCGACCGTGAACTGCCTGCGCTGTCGCCCAAGGACGATGCGGTTCGCCGTTTCATCGCCCTGGTCGACGAATGCTATGACCGCCGGGTGGCGTTGTACCTGGAGGCACAGGTGCCGCTCGATGCGCTCTACACTCAAGGTTATCTGGCGTTCCCGTACCAGCGTACCCTGAGCCGGCTGCGGGAGATGCAACTGCAACGCTTCGCCTGAAAAGGAGCCGACCATGCAGCCGTTATCGCATCATCTGCTGACCCAGGCCTATAACAATGGCTGGGCCAATCACCGCCTGTACAAGGCCTGCCTGCAACTGACCCAGGACGAGTTCGTCGCCCCGCGTTGCAGCTTCTTCCCGTCGATCAAGGCCACCCTCAACCATTTGCTGACGGTGGATTGGTTCTACCTGCATATGCTGGAGTGCGAGCAGCGCGGCGAGCAGCCCGATGCCGACGGCGAACGCTTCTTCGACCCGGAGCAGCCGTTTGCCACCTGTACCGACCTGCATGCCGAGCAGGCCCAGGCTGACCACCGTTTGATCGCCTACTGCCGGGGGCTGAGTGATGGCGACCTGGGCCGCTATGTGAGCGTCGTGCGGCCTGATCGGGTGCAACGCGAGCAGCGGCTGCGTTTGCTGGCGCATCTGTTCGAGCATCAGGTGCATCACCGTGGGCAGGTGCACGCGATGCTCAGTGATACAGCGGTCAGGCCGCCGCAGCTGGATGAGTTTTTCTGCGAGGAAGAGGCCGAGTTGCGGGCGGGCGACTTTGCCGAGCTGGGCTGGACAGAAGCGCTGGTCTGGAACGTGTAGAGGAACCCTGTGGCAGCAGCGGGCTTGCGCAAAATTCCAAAGCCTGTGCGCTTCCACGGGGGACCAATCATTGGCTCACTTGCCCAGCCATTCGACCAGGGTGCGATTGAACCGCACCGGTTCCTCGATTTGCGGCGCATGCCCCATGCCTTCGAAGGTGATCAGCTCACCTTTGGGTATCAGCTTGGCCACCTGCGGCCCCAACTCTGCATACTTGCCCAGCTTGGCCTTCAACTCCGGCGGCGCGATATCGCTGCCGATGGCCGTGGTGTCCTTGTCGCCGATCAGCAGCAGGGTCGGCATCTGCAGGTGCCTGAACTCATGGTACACCGGCTGGGTAAAGATCATGTCGTAGATCAGTGCCGAGTTCCACGCCACCGTTTCATGCCCTGGCCCTTTGTTCAAGCCCACCAGCATCTGCACCCAGCGTTCGTATTCAGGCTTCCAGCGCCCGGCGTAATAGGTCTTGCGCTCATAGGCGCGTACGCCTTCGGCATCCAGCTTGAGCTCGCGGGCATACCACTGGTCCACGGTGCGGTAGGGCACGCCGAGGGCTTTCCAGTCTTCCAGACCGATCGGGTTGACCATTGCCAGGCGTTCCACCTGCTGGGGGTACATCAGCGCATAGCGGGTGGCGAGCATGCCGCCGGTGGAGTGACCGAGCACAATGGTTTGCTTCACACCCAGCCGTTCGAGCAGGGCATGGGTGTTGTCGGCCAGTTGCTGAAAGCTGTACTGGTAATGCGCCGGCTTGCTCGACGTACAGAAACCGACCTGGTCGGGGGCGATGACCCGGTAGCCGGCCTTGCTCAGGGCGTCGATGGTGGTTTCCCAGGTGGCGGCGCAGAAGTTCTTGCCGTGCATCAGCACCACGCTGTGGCCATTGGCCTGGCCTTGGGCGGGCACGTCCATGTAGCCCATCTGCAGGGCCTGGCCCTGGGAGGTGAAGTCGAAATGCTTGAGTGGGTGCGGGTAGCTGAAGCCTTCGAGCTGGGGGCCGTAGGTCGGCGACTCGGCAGCGATGGCCGAACTGCTGGCAAGGCAGGCCAGGGCAAGGGCGGATGCGCGCAGCATGGGGGTACTCCGTGTAGGGCCGGGTTGATTGGGGCGACTGTAACAGCCAGTGGACCACGCGAAACCTGAAAGGTGTTACCAGGCGTGAAACCAGCCCAGGGTAATCATCGCAAGCACTGCATAGCGGCCAGCCTTGGCCAGGGTCACCAGCAACAGGAAGCGCCAGAACGGCTCACGCATGATCCCGGCGATCAGCGTCAGCGGGTCGCCGATCACCGGCATCCAGCTGAGCAGCAGCGACCATTGCCCCCAGCGTTGGTAGCGCTGCTGCGCACGCGCCAGCTGGGCAGCGCTGAAAGGGAACCAGCGTTTGTCGCGCAGGTGCTCGATGGCCCGGCCCAGCAGCCAGTTGACCACCGAGCCGAGCACGTTGCCCAGGGTGGCTACCAGCAGCAGGATCGCCCATGCCTCGGGCTGGCGCAGCAACAGACCGACCAGCACGGCCTCTGATTGCAGCGGTAGCAGGGTGGCGGCACCAAAGGCGCTGAGAAACAGCGCCCCCAGGCTGAGCATCAGTAGTTGGCGACCACGGTGTCCTGGCCATTCTGGGTCACCCCGATGACCTGGTAGGCATCCTTGTGGTCACCCATCTCCATGCCGGGCGAGCCCATGGGCATGCCCGGTACCGCCAGGCCCTTGAGGTCGTTGCGATTGGCCAGCAGGCGCACCTGCTCGGCCGGCACGTGGCCTTCGACAAACTTGCCGTCGATCACCCCGGTGTGGCACGACGCCAGGCGCGGCGCCACGCCCAGGCGTTGCTTGACGGCGCTCATGTTTGGCTCGACGTGGTCATTGACGATAAAACCGTTGTCACGCAGGTGGCTGATCCAGGCCTTGCAGCAGCCGCAGTTGGGATCGCGGTAGACGTCGATGGACTCGGCGGCCTGGGCCAGGCCGGTGACGGCCAGCAGGCTCAGGGTCAGCAGGTGTTTGCGCAGCATGGTGAAGCACTCCTTTAAAAACGCAGGCGGATACCGGCGACCAGGCGGGTCTGGCCCAGGTCTTCGCCGTCTTCGCGGGCCTGGCTGGCACGCGAGCCGTGCAGGCGGTTGAAACTGAGCCCTACGTAGGGGGCGAAGCCGCGCGTGATCTCGTAGCGCAAGCGCAGGCCCACCTCGCTGTCGGCCAGCCCCGCGCCTTGCTCGCGCCCGGCGTCGTTGCGGCCGTAGAGGTTGGCCTCCAGGGTCGGCTCCAGTATCCAGCGGTTGGTCAGCAGCATAGCGTAAGCGGCTTCCAGACGCAGCGCGGTCTGTTGCCGTTCGCCTGCATAGACGGTGGCTTGCAGCTCCAGGCCATACAACGGTGTGCCCTGGATGCCGAGGGCGGCCCAGGTTTGGCCACTGGCAGGCTTGAAGTCCTGGCGTACGCCGGCCACCAGTTCCCACCACGGGCTCACGGCATGGCCCCACAGCGCCTGCAGCTCGGCCTTGTGGGTCTTGCCCTGTTCGCGTTCGCCTTCGGTGCGCAGCCACAAGCGGTCGATATCGCCGCCGACCCAGGCGGTGGCGTTCCAGTTCAGGGCGCTGCTGCTCTCGAAATTCTGGTATTCGAGCTTGTCCACGATCACTGCCCAGTTCAGCGCCCGGTCATGCGCCTGGTGCCCTGGCAATGGCGGGAATGCGGCGCGGCGGTCGGCGTCGGTGATGGCAGGCAGGGGTGTGTGAGGCTGGCTGAGGGAAGGCTGGCCATGGCCCATGCTTTCATGGTTCATGGGCATGGCCTGATGGCCCATCTGGCCGTGGTTCGTGTGTTCGAAACCCGCGGCCATCGCCCGTTCACTGGCGAGCAAGGTCAGTAGCGTCACGCCTGCCACGATGCTGCGGTTGCGGGTGTCATTCATCGACGCGTACCTCGCGGAGCATGCCGCTCTCCATGTGGTAGAGCAAGTGGCAGTGGTAGGCCCAGCGGCCCAGCGCGTCGGCGGTCACCCGGTAGGTGCGTCGGCTGCCGGGCGGGATATCGACGGTGTGCTTGCGCACCAGGAACTGGCCATGCTCGTCTTCCAGGTCGCTCCACATGCCGTGCAGGTGGATGGGGTGGGTCATCATGGTGTCGTTGACCAGGGTGATGCGCACGCGCTCACCGTACGTCAGCCGCAGCGGTTCGGCGTCGCTGAACTTGATGCCGTCGAACGACCAGGCGAAGCGCTCCATATGGCCGGTCAGGTGCAGCTCGATGTCACGCGATGGCGGGCGGCCGTCCGGGTCGGGGTAGGGGCTGCGCAGGTCGGCGTAGGTCAGCACGCGGCGACCATTGTCACGCAGGCCTATGCCAGGGTCGGCCAGGTTGGGGCGCGGTGCCATGGTCTGCATGTCCACCAGCGGGTTGCCGGTTTCACTGGCCGGGTGTTGCTGCATGGCCGGCATGGCGGCGTGGCTCATGCCGGCCATGTTGCCGTGGTCCATGCCCGTCATGGCATCCATACTGCCGTGGCCCATGTCGTCCATGCTCAGCACCGGGCGCGGGTCGGGGGCTGGCACCGGTGCCTGCAGCCCGGCCGCACGGGCCAAGGTGCCGCGGGCGAAGCCGGTGCGGTCCATGCTCTGGGCGAACAGGGTGTAGGCGGGTTGGTCGCCCACGGTTACCAGCACGTCGTAGGTCTCTGCCACGGCAATGCGCAGTTCATCCACGCTCACGGGGGTCACCGGCAAACCGTCGGCGGCGATCACCGTCAGCTTCAGCCCAGGGATGCGGAAGTCGAAATAGGTCATGGCTGAGGCGTTGATCAGCCGCAGGCGCACGGTTTCGCCTGGCTGGAACAGGCAGGTGAAGTTGCCTTGCGGTGGTTGGCCGTTGAGCAGGTAGGTGTAGGTGGCGGCGCTGATATCCGCGAGGTCGGTTGGGCTCATGCGCATGCGCGCCCAGGCCGTGCGTTCGGCGACGGTGGGGCTCCAGCCGTTTTCGGCCACGTCCTCGATGAAATCGCCAACCGTGCGCTTGTGGAAGTTGTACGCGTCGGACTGCTTCTTCAGCGTTGCCATCAGGTGTTCCGGCGCCTGGTCTGACCAGTCGCTGAACAGCAGCACATGATCGCGCTGGTAGCGGTGCGTTTCGGGCTCGCGTGGCTCGATCACGATCGCCCCGTATACCCCGGCTTGCTCCTGCAGCCCCGAATGGCTGTGGTACCAGTAGGTGCCGCTCTGGCGCAGGGTGAACTGGTACAGGTAGTCGCCGCCGGGTTCGATGCCAGCGAAGCTCAGGCCAGGCACGCCGTCCATGTTGGCTGGCAGGATGATGCCGTGCCAGTGGATCGAGGTGTCCTGCGCCAGTCGGTTGCGCACGCGCAACGTCACAGTATCACCTTCGCGCCAGCGCAGTAACGGGCCGGGCAGGCTGTTGTTGACGGTCAGTGCGGTACGCGGCCGGCCTGTGATGTTGACCGGGGTCTGGCCAATGAACAGCTCGAAATGCTGGCCGGCCAGGTCTCGGCCTTCGGCGGCCTGGGCCAGCGGGCGCCACAGCCCCAGGCCCGCCAGCGTGCTGGCGGCGCCCAGGCCTTTGACAAACGTACGGCGGGAGGGGTTGCGCAACATGGCGAGGCCTCATGCGGAAGAGCCACGATGTTCGCTGCCGCCGGCTGTCAGGTAGCTGAGGTGCACATTACAGTGTTGTCAGCTTGTTGCTTCGTCGATGCGGAGGTCGCGCATCAGCAGGCCGTAGTCGAGGGCAACCTGTTCCGGGATCGGCAGGTACACCACATGGCCATCGCCCGGTGCGACCTCGATGGCGTGCTGCTGGCGGTTGCACAGGCGGTGCAGGTCGAAGTGGTAGTTACCGCGCGGGGTCATCAGCTCCAGATGGTCGCCCACGGCGAAGCGGTTCTTCACCTTGACCTCGGCGAGGCCGTCGATACGCACGCCGGTCAGCTCGCCAACGAATTGCTGGCGTTCGGACACCGAGTTGCCCCGCTGGTAGTTCTGGTACTCGTCGTGCACGTGGCGGCGCAGGAAACCTTCGGTGTAACCGCGTTGCGCCAGGGATTCGAGGTTGCCCATCAGGGCGCGGTCGAATGGTCGCCCGGCCACCGCGTCGTCGATCGCCTGGCGATACGACTGCACCGCGCGGGCACAGTAGAAGTGCGATTTGGTGCGACCCTCGATCTTCAGCGAATGCACACCCATCAAGGCCAGGCGCTCGACGTGCTGGATGGCGCGCAGGTCCTTGGCGTTCATGATGTAGGTGCCGTGTTCATCCTCGAACGCCGGCATTTCAGTGCCGGGGCGGTTGCTTTCCTGCAGCAGGAACACCTGGTCGGTGGGTGCACCCAGGCCCAGGGTGGGCTGCACTTGGCGCACGATGTCACCGGTGGCGTTCTCGGTGGCCGGCGTGGCGTCGTATTTCCAGCGGCAGGCATTGGTGCAGGTGCCCTGGTTGGCGTCACGCTTGTTGAGGTAGCCCGACAGCAGGCAACGGCCGGAATAGGCCATGCACAGGGCGCCGTGCACGAACACTTCCAGCTCCATTCCTGGCACCTGCTGGCGGATTTCTTCGATTTCGTCCAGCGACAGCTCTCGCGACAGGATCACCCGGCTCAGCCCAAGTTGCTGCCAAAACTGCACGCTCGCCCAGTTGACAGTGTTGGCCTGCACCGACAGGTGCACCGGCATCTGCGGGAAGTGCTGGCGCACCAGCATGATCAGGCCAGGGTCGGACATGATCAGCGCGTCCGGCGCCATCTCGATCACGGGTGCCAGGTCTTTGAGGAAGGTCTTGAGCTTGGCATTGTGCGGGGCGATGTTGACCACCACGTAGAAGCGCTTGCCCAAGGCGTGCGCCTCCTCGATCCCCAGTGCCAGGTTGGCGTGATCGAACTCGTTGTTGCGCACCCGCAAGCTGTAACGCGGCTGGCCGGCGTAGACCGCATCGGCGCCGTAGGCAAACGCGTAGCGCATGGTCTTGAGGGTGCCGGCGGGGGCCAGCAGTTCGGGCTTGGCAGTAGGGTTCATGTGCGCACCGGGGCAAAAAGGCGGCGATGCTAGGGGCGATGGACAAGGTGCGTATTGATTTGCGTCAAGAGAGCGCGGCACTTTTGTCCAGGTGCGGTGCACTAATCACTCATAAGCCATGTGAGGAACTGCGATGAACGAAACCGCGCTACAGAACAAAGCCCTGGCAGTACTCTTGGCGCTGGTAACCATTGCCTTTTTCTGGATTCTGCTGCCGTATTACGGCGCAATCTTCTGGGCGGTGATCCTCGGTATCCTGTTCGCCCCGCTGCAGCGTCATTTGCTCATCCGCAGCGGGCGGCGGCGTAACCTTGCTGCGGTCACGTCCACGCTGGTGTGCCTGCTTGTGGCGATCCTGCCGGTGATCATCACCAGCGCCCTGCTGGTACAAGAGGGCGCCACGCTGTACCAGCGCATCGAAAGCGGGCAACTGGACATCGCCGGTTACGTCGAGCGCGGCAAGGACATGCTCCCGGCATTCGCCCAGCGTGGCCTGGACAACATGGGCATGGGTAACCTCGACGGGTTGCGTGACAAGATCACCAAGTGGGCAACCCAGGGTAGCCAGGTATTGGCCAGCCAGGCATTCAGCTTTGGCCAGGGCACATTCGAGTTCCTGGTCAGTTTCGGCATCATGATGTACCTGCTGTTCTTTTTCCTGCGTGATGGCCCGGAAGTCGCGCGCCGGGTGCGCATGGCCGTCCCGCTGCCCGAGCACCAGAAGCGTCGTTTGCAGTTGAAGTTCAATCGTGTGGTGAGGGCGACGGTGAAGGGCAACGTGCTGGTGGCCATTACTCAAGGTGCGTTGGGTGGCTTTATTTTCTGGGTGCTGGATATCCCGAGTGCGTTGGTGTGGGCGGTGCTGATGGCGTTTCTGTCGCTGCTGCCGGCGGTAGGCGCGGGCATCATCTGGGCGCCGGTGGCGGCGTATTTCCTGCTGACCGGGGCGATACTGCCAGGGTTGGTGCTTACTGCGTTCGGGGTGCTGGTGATCGGCCTGGTGGATAATGTGTTGCGGCCCATCCTGGTGGGCAAGGATACGCGGATGCCGGACTACCTGATCCTGGTGTCGACCCTTGGCGGGCTGGCGGTGTTCGGCCTCAACGGCTTCGTGATCGGCCCATTGATCGCGGCGCTGTTCGTCTCCAGCTGGGCGATCTTTGCCGCGACCAAACCGCAGGTGCAATTGCCGCAATAGCTTTCTAGCTCAGGTTTGTCGGCCGTAGGAGCGGGTTTACCCGCGAAGAGGCCGGGCCTGCTGGCCAATTTCCACCCGCCGTTCACCGTTGCTGCCGCCACCGCATTCGCGGGTAAACCCGCTCCTACACAGATTGGTGGCGGACACACATACAGAGAAACCGCAGGTGTCAGAAGGCTTGCGGCATCTCGCCCTTGGCCAGGCGTCGGTTGATGTCGGCAATCACTTCGGGCAGATCGTTGATGGTGTCGATCAGGTAGTGTGGGCGGGAGCCGGCAAACAGTGCATGGATGCGCTGGCGCTCGCTTTCCAGTTTTTCGGCACTCAGCGCGCGGAAGCCTTCCCAGGTCAGGCCCAGGGCATTGCCCGAGCAGACCAGCGCCACGGTCCACATGCCGGCACGGCGGCCTTCAAGAATGCCTGGCACGGTGTCGTCCACCTTCACGCAGGCCGCTACATCGTCAATCCCCAGCGCAATCACGTTGGCCAACGCCTGGGCCGGCCATGGGCGGCCGTTCGGGGTTTCATCGGTGGCCACTACATGGTCGGCTATGTAGCCGTTCTGCGCAGCCAGTTCCACCACCTTGTCCATCACCACTTTCGGGTAGCCCGAGCACGAGCCGATCTTCAGGCCGTCCTGGCGTAGACCGGTGAGGGTGTCCAGCGCACCGGGGATCAGTGCCGAGTGCACGGCGATCTTCTCGATCTGCAGCGGCATGAAGCGGTTGTAGATGGCGGTGACGTCATCATCGGTCGGGGTACGGCCGAACACCTTGCGGTAGCGCTCGGCAATTTCCGGTACGTCGCACAGGGTGCGGATATGGTCCCATTTACCCATGCCCATCGGGCCTCGGGCTTCCTCGATAGACACCTGCACGTCGAACTCGGCAAAGGCCTCGACAAAGATCTGGGTGGGGGCGAATGAGCCGAAGTCGACCACGGTGCCAGCCCAGTCGAGGATGGCGGCTTGCAGTTGGGTGGGGTTGTTGTAGTTCATGTGCGCGAATTCCTGGGTTCGGGTGGGCAAAGCGTCAGATGTCCAGCACTTCCATTTCCCGCAGCACGTCGGCCACGGCGTTCACGGCGGCCTGCATGCCGTCCGCCCCGACCACACCGATACAGCCGACGCGGAAGGTTTCGACCTGGGTCAGCTTGCCCGGGTAGAGAATGAATCCCTTGGCCTTGACCCGCTCGTAGAAGTCCTTGAACTGGTAGCGGGCATCGGTGGGGGCGTGGAAGGTGACGATGATCGGCGCCTGGATTTCGGCGGGCAGAAAACTGCGCAGGCCGATGGCTGCCATGCCGTCGAGCAGCGTCTTGCAGTTGTCTGCGTAGCGCTGGTGGCGGGCGGGAAGGCCACCTTCCTCGCTGTATTGCTGCAGTGCTTCGTGCAGGGCCGCGACCACGTGGGTAGGCGGGGTGAAGCGCCATTGCCCGGTCTTGGCCATGTAGGCGTGCTGGTCGTGCAGGTCCATGGCCAGCGAGTGGGCGTTGCCTTCGGCGGCCGCCAGGGCGTTTTTTTCGGCGAAGACGAAGCCCATGCCGGGTACGCCTTCCAGGCACTTTCCGGAGGCTGCGATCAGCGCTTCGAAGGGGATTTCGCGGGCATCGATCGGCAATGCTCCGAACGAGCTCATGGCATCGATGATCAGGCGCTTGCCTTGGCGTTTGATCACCTGGGCGATTTCGGGCAGCGGGTTGAGGATGCCGGTGCTGGTTTCGCAGTGGATCAGCGCCACATGGGTGATGGCCGGGTCTTCGGCCAGCAGCCGTTCGACGTCGGCGGCCGTGGTCGGCTGGTCTTCGGCCGTTTCGAAGGTGCTGTAGGTGCGGCCCAGCACTTTGCAGATCTTCGCCAGGCGCTGGCCGTACGCGCCGTTGATCAGTACCAGAACCTTGCCATCGCGTGGCACCAAGGTGCCGATGGCCGCTTCCACGGCGAAGGTGCCGCTGCCTTGCAGGGGAACGCAGTGGTGGCTGCTGGCGCCGTCGATGATGGCCAGCAGTTGTTCGCAGACGCTGGCAGTCAATTGGTTGAAGTCACGGTCCCAGGAGCCCCAGTCCACCAGCATGGCTTGGCGGGTGCGGATTGATGTGGTCAAGGGACCTGGGGTCAGCAGAATCGGGGCGTTGCTCATTCCGTTATTCCTCACAAGCGGTGGGCTGAAACTACGGGGCCTAGGTTGCAATTCGCGTTGCCATCAATCAAATTGTTTGTTGTTATCCCAGCTATAAGTCAGGCCGATAAATATGAACCTGTTCCAGCTACGCGCCTTCGACGCCGTGGCCCGTGAGGGCAGCTTTACCCGTGCTGCCGAGCGCCTGTTCATCAGCCAGCCGGCGGTGACCGGGCACGTCAAGGCCCTGGAAGAGCACTACCAGATCACCTTGCTGCGGCGTACCGCACGGCGCGTGGAACTGACCGAGGAGGGCACGCGCCTGGCGGCCATCACCCGCGCCATGTTCGGCCTGGCTGAAGAGGCGCAGGCCATGCTCGAGGCCAACCGCCAGCTGCTGACCGGGCGCCTGGAGGTAGCCGCCGACGGCCCGCACCGGGTCATGCCGATGCTGGCGCTGCTGCGTGAACGGTACCCAGGCGTCACCGTCAACTTGCGCCTGGGCAATGCTCAGGAGACCTTGGCTGCGCTGCTCGGCGAGCATGCCGACGTGGCGGTGCTGACCGAAATCGAGCCGCGCAAGGGGCTGCATCTGCAAACGCTCTGTGAGTCGCGCCTGTGTGCGTTGTTACCCGTGGGGCATGCCTGGGCCAGCGAGCGGGAGGACTTGCCGTTGGCCGCGCTGCACCAACAGATCATGGTGCTGCGCGAACCCAGCTCCACCACGCGGCGCACCTTCGACAAGGCCTGTATCAAGGCGGGGGTGCAACCGCGCGTACTGCTGGAGCTGGACAGCCGGGAGGCAGTAACCGAGGCAGTGGCCTCGCAACTGGGGATTGGCGTTGTTTCTTCCACTGAAGTGGCCAATGATCCCCGGGTGGTGGCACGACCCTTAGCCGGCGAGGGCCTTGTCAACCAACACGTGATCGGCTGCCTGGAGCGTCGTCGCGAACTGCGCCTGATTCAGGCATTCCTGAGTCTGGCCGCGGGGCTATGATGGCTGTTTGCTGCGGGGCACCCTAGGCTCTGTATGAAAAGCCTTGATACTCGGTGATGCTGCGTTGAAAACAGCCTCGGAATGCTCATTTACAACCCGTAAACTCCGCTTCCTCGGCTGTTTTCGCCTTGCCTGACCTTCGTCTCAAGGCTTTTCATACAGACCCTAATATGGCCGGCAATCAGCCGACAGGACCGTCGATGAGCGACAAAGACACCATTTCCATGCAACTGGTGCGCGAAGCGCTGTTGCAGACCTGCCCTGCCGGTGAGCCTGACAGTGGCTTGCTGGCCAGGGCGGGCATCGCCGTTGAACAACTGCACCTGCCAGAGGCAAGGGTCAGTGCCGAATCCTATGCCCGCCTGTGGCGCTTGCTGGCCCGGCGCTGCAACGACGAATTTTTCGCGATGGACCCGCGCGGTTTGTGCAGTGGCAGCCTGGCTTTCATGTGCCGTGCCAGCATGGGCCAACCGACCCTGGGCGCAGGCCTGGAAACCTCGCTGGCATTTCTGTCGCTGATGCTTCAAGACATGCAGCCCAGCCTGGTGCGCCAGGAAGGCCTGGCCGAAATTGTCATCAATGAACCGCGTGACGAACCGCGCCGCGCGTTCACCTATTTCACGTTCTGGATGATCGTGCATGGTGTGGCTTGCTGGCTGGCCGGGCGGCGCATCCCGATTCTGAGCATCGATCTGCGTTGTGCCGAACCCCCATTTTGCGACGACTACCGGGTCATGTTTTCGGAGAACCTGCACTTTGAGCGTCCACGCACACGCATGATCATTGCTTCGCAATGCCTCGACTTGCCCCTGCGCCGCAGCGAGGAGGAGTTGCAGCGTTTTCTGGCCGAAGCGCCGGGCAATATCCTGGTCAAGTACCGTGACCCGGCCAGCCTCGGGCGGCGTATCCGCACCGACCTGTTGCGCCTGGCCCCTGAGCAATGGCCTGATGCTGACAGCCTGGCCCGGCAGCTGTGCCTGTCGCCATCGACCCTGCGGCGGCGCCTGGCAGAAGAGGGGCAGAACTACCAGGGCCTGAAGGACAGCGTACGACGGGAGCTGGCGATCGCCTGGCTCAGCCAGGAAGACGTGGCCATGGGCGAGCTTGCCGAGCGTTTGGGGTTTGCCGACAGCAGCTCGTTCTATAAGGCATTTCGCAAGTGGTTCGGCTGCAACCCGGGGCATTATCGGGCATTGATCCAGGCGCGAGGGGTAGGGCACTGAAGGGCGAACGCTTCCCGTTGTAGTGCATTACCGCGCGGGCCCAGAAGGCTTACCGAGCAGGCGCCGATCGAACCCGTTCCCTCTGCATCCTGGTCCGGCATTTGAACAACATGGTTGGCTTCGCCAATAGCTGTGGAACCCACCATGAACATCAACGCTACTGCCCATGACCCATTCATAGGTGCCCGATTACCTGAGTGGCTCAAACGCGCGTCAAGGGGCCAGATCAACACACTGCGCACCACGCTGAACGCGCACCATGCCAACCAGGCACGCTTGAGTGGCCTGACGCTCGAGCTACTGCCGCTCCAGCAGTTTGCCGAGAAACACCTGGCGGCTTTGCTGGATGCACCGTTGCCGGACGGGCAGGTATTTGCCCAGCTCGAATGGCTGCGGGTCGCGCCGCGCTTCGGCACATTGCCAGGTACCCTGCAACAGACATACGCATACAGCCAGACGCGTGAAAATGGGTTACTGCGGCTGATGCGCAACTTTGCTGCGAACACCCGCTACTACGAGGGCACGGGGTTGGTTTTGCCAGGCAGCGATAAACCATTGAATGCATCGCTGGAGGCATTGATTACCGCCTGTCGTGATCTGGACGTTGGTCAGCGCTATCAGGACGCGTTGCAACGGGTCTTCCAGCCAGCGACCCAGGCGATGCTGGCTGAAGACAAACGTTCGGGGTTGAAGCTGGCGACCGAACTAGCGGCTTTGCAGGGAAACGTAAGCGTCGATGTGCAGCTTGCCTTGCGTGAGGTAGTGGACCACGGTCAGGAGAAGCGACAACAAGGGCTCGAATGCAAACCCATGCTGCTGAGGGCAATAGGGCAACCTGTGGTCGATGGCTTGCTGATCCACCTGCATGACAAGGCGGGAAATGAACGGGGCATCGTACTTTACCTGCCTGGTGATCCCCGGCAGGCATTGCGGTTCTTCGACAATGCCCCCTCCATGAACAATACCGTGGCGATGTTGTTGCAAGATCCGGGTTACTGGCAGTACTTCACGCAGCTCATCAGCCTTGAGCACCGTGCAGGTTTTGTCAGTACCCTTGGCAAGCGCTTGAAAGACAAGGTGCCGGACCTGGAGCTTGAGGGTGAAACACCTGAAGGAGGGATCTTCAGGCAACTGGCGACTCGGCAAGTGCAACGGGTCAAGGAAGATGCCCGGTTGCTGCTGGTACCGACCGCAGACGCTGATAGCCGGGCGGTAAGCGCCAGGCACGCTGAGTGGAAGGCGGCAGGTCTGGACCTGGTCAACCTCGCTGGCCTTTTCATCCCGGCTGTGGGGGGCGTGCTGCTGGGGCAGGTGGTTGCCCAGACTTGCTCTGAAGTGTTCGAAGGGGCAAGGGACTGGTCGAAGGGGCACCAACACGAAGCGCTGCAGCATCTGCTGGGGGTCGCCGAAACCTTGGCGGCCACCGCGGCGACGGTGGCGGGTGTCAGTTTTGTGCGCAGTGCGTTTGTCGCGAGCCTGGAGCCGGTAAGCCTTGGGAACGGGCAGGGTCGCCTGTGGCAGTTCAACGCCAGGAACTATCGATCATTGCCGGACCCTATCGATCTGCTCGGAGAGGGACGCAATGGCGAGGCAGGCCGCCGCGGGGTCCGTATCGATGGACGCTACTTCGAAGTGCATCAGCCTGTCGCCGATGGCCCCTATCGCCTGCGCCATGCCGCGAGTGAGGGCGGCTACGGGCCGGTCGTGCTGCACAACGGTGAGCGTGGCTGGCAGTTGATGCGTGAGCAACCACTAAGCTGGCAGGCGCCTGCTCGCATGCTGGATGCATTATGGCCACAGCATCCCCCTGTCGACGCGCATCAGGCCGAGCAGATAATGCGGGTGGCAGGTATCGATGAAGACCTGTTACGCGGCGTTCTCGTGGAGAATCGCCCGGTTCCGGTGAGCCTTGGTCAAACCTTGCGTGCTTTCCAGGCGCATGCGCGCATTCAAACGTTTTTCGAGCGTGTTCGGCTGAAGGCGTTGATGCCAGCGGACAGTGAACTGCTGGCCTGGTGTGAAGCAAGGCCTGGCGTGGGCGCCGGACTGGAGCAGATGCAGGTGCATGAGGCCGGGTTGCGGCCGCCATTGTTTGCCCACCTGACAGAGCAGTCACTTGCAGCAGACCCGCTGAGCATGTTGGTCAAGCGGGACTTCCCGGGTTTGCCTTCGGCCTACATAAACGAAGTAACCGGCCAAGCGCATGAGCTTGAGCACCAAATGGCGCGGGTCGAGCGGCGGCTGCCATTGCCGTGCGCGAACAACGCCCGTTCGCTCTTGCGTCTGGCTCGCCTGAGCCGGGGGCTGGCGGGATTGTATCTGAGCACAGCGTACAGTGATGTCACCGGCGAGTTGGCCCTTGCGTTGCTGGATAGCTTCGAACTCGAGCAACTTGACCTCGACTTGCGTGACGGCGGGTTGGAGGGGCGGTCTATCAGGCGCCTCGGTAGCGGCGGGCAAACCGAAGCAAAAAGAATAGTGGTCCGGCATGAAGGCAGGTTTCTGATCTACAACGGGTCAGGTGTGCCACACGAGCTTATCGCTGACGAGCCTGGATGTATCTTCGAGGCGCTATTTACCGCACTTACGTCGGAGCAGCGGGCAGCGATGCAACTGGTGGGCAGCGCGGCGGCGAGCCAACTGCGCGAGAAGCTTCTGGCGCGATTACCCGCTTCCCATTGGGATATCGCGCGCATGCTCGGCTGGCCAGAGGAGCAGGCTTGGCTCAACCCAGGGCGTCGCATGGACGATGGGCGCGTGGGATACCCGCTCAGTGGCCGCCCTGGCGCTGCACCCAGGGATGAACGGGCGCTCATTCGCGACCAGCTACGATCGCTTTATCCTGGCCTGGAAGAGGCAGCGCTCGATTTAGAGCTGGCGCGTGTGCAGCAAGGTTCGCAGCCAGTCTTCGAGCGCCTGGTCGAACTGCAGGAAGCACATGACCAACTGGTGCTATACCTGAATCGCTGGGTCGGTGCCGAGTTGCAGCAAGGTCGGCAAGCCGCCCGCAGGTTGGCGGCCGACAGCATCCTGCGAGCCTGGCGACTGCAGGGCGAGCCTGTTTCGGTCGGCGGAGGGCAAACACAAGGGCAGCGCTTGTCGATGAGTGGTTTGAGTCTGCGCACACTGCCGGCACTACCGCCGCACATCGATTTCCATCGCATTACCCTGCTGAGCGTGACCGACACCCTGATCACTGACATTCCGGCCGACTTCCTTCGCCCGTTCACTGCCTTGACGCACCTGAACCTCAACAACAACGCGTTGATGCGTCTACCAACAGGCATTGCCTATTTACCGAATATTCAATCGCTCCGGTTGGCGCATAACGAGATACGCCTCGATGCCCAGGCGATCGGCGTTTTGCATGGTTTGTCCAACCTTGCGCATCTTGATCTCAGTCATAACCGGCTGGAAGCGCTGGACATGAGTTTCCACCAACTTTCTCGGCTGACAAGTCTGAACCTGCGTCATTGTCGCCTGGGTAGTTGGCCGCGTCGCCTGGAGCTCTGTGGTCTACTTGAACGTGCTGACTTGCGCAACAACCAACTCCGCGAAGTGCCCAGCGAGATCCAGCTGATGCCTTATGCATTTCGACGGGCCATTCTGATGGAGGACAACCCCTTGTCGGTCATGCAGCAACGAAGGTTGTATGCCCTCGATGTGATCGAAGAACACCGGCACTCACCTGAGCAATTGGGGTCAGTTGACCTGGTCAGGGCCCGTACGCGTTGGGTAGGCCATACGGATGCGACGGTTCGGGCCGAGCGGGAGGACATGTGGCTGCGGTTGCTGGAGCAAGCGGGTAGCAGCGGGTTGTTCAGGTTGTTGGCTCGCCTGGAAATGACAGCGGACTACAGCGAAGCGGGTGAAGGGCGGGATGCGTTGGTTGACGGCGTATGGACACTGCTGGGTGCGCTGGACGGCGACCCGGTGCTGTGCCGGCGGATCTTTGAGCGGGCCGGCCTGCCGCTGTCATGTTCGGACGCCGTTGCCAGCCATTTCAGTGCATTGCAGGTATTGGTAAGGCAGGCGCAGGCCGAAGCCGCCGCAGTCAACCCTGAACGCAGGGGCGAGTTGCTTGAGCTGGGCAGGCAACTGTTCCGGCTGGATCAACTGGAAGGGATAGCCTACCAGGATGGCCGGCAGCGTCTGGCTGCCAGTGAACATGTTGACCAGTTGGCATTGGGGTTGGCTTACAGGGTGCAACTTCGTAGCCGTTTGCGGTTGCCCAACCAGCCGCATGCCATGCGCTATCCCGATGCTGTCGCGCTGACACAGGCCCAGGTAGAGGATGCATTCCTGCGGGTTACGCGCGCGCAGACCATCGAGGGCCTGACCGATAGCCTGAGCCAGCGCGCGTTCTGGCGCCGATACCTGCGCCAGCAGCATGACCAAATGTTCGATGCCCTCAGTGCGGATTACACTCGACGCACGCTTGAGCTGCAGGCTCAACGTCCTGTCTTGGCGCCGGCGGCCTTCGAGCAGCGACTACGGCGGCTGCAGGAACAGCAGGTCCTTGATGTCGAGCGCTTGGGCGCAGGGCTCACCCAGTCCTACCTGCGTGCAGCCGAGCGCGCAGAGGGGTGATGGGCGGCGGCCAAACCAGTCATCCAGATTGACAGCTTTGGCCATTGCCGCCGCGCATGAGCGGCGCGAACATCGTCGGACCGATGCTTCAACTCCAAAAACAAGAAACCAGGAGTCCGATGATGCGCGATTACGCCGAGGCCGCTCGTACGTTTGCCCATGACCAGGCCGTTGTGGCGGCATTGCACGGCAACCTTGAAGCCCTTAATGCCTGTGTCGAATGCTGTGACCGGCATGCCGGTGACGGCAAGCTGGCGCTGATTCATGAGGACCGCGATGGCAACAGCGCGCGTTATAGCTTCGATCAGCTTCAGGCGCAGGCTGCCCGGTTCGCCAATGTGCTAAGGGCGCAGGGGGTAGGCGCCGGAGACCGGGTTGCCGGCTTGATGCCGCGCACCCCCGAATTGCTGGTGACCATCCTCGCTACCTGGCGCCTCGGGGCGGTTTACCAGCCCTTGTTCACCGCGTTCGGCCCCAAGGCCATCGAGCACCGGCTTGAGCAATCCCATGCCCGAGTGGTGGTCACCGATAGCCACAACCGCGCCAAGCTGGACGATGTGCACGCCTGTCCGACCATCATCACTGTCAAGGCCCGCAGTGGTGAGCTGGACTTCCAGCAATGCCTGGAGCGCGCAGCGGATGTATGCGAGCCGGTGATGCGCTCAGGCAACGATCCGTTCCTGCTGATGTTCACCTCTGGAACCACTGGCCCGGCAAAACCCCTGGAAGTGCCACTGCGTGCGATTGTCGCGTTTCAGGGCTACATGCGTGATGCCATCGAGCTGCTGCCCGAGGACAACTTCTGGAACCTGGCCGACCCGGGTTGGGCTTACGGCTTGTATTACGCCGTTACCGGTCCGTTGTCGCTGGGGCACGCCACCACGTTCTACGATGGCCCGTTCAGTGTCGAGAGCTGCGCCCGGGTGATCGACAAGCTGGGTATCACCAACCTGGCCGGCTCGCCCACCGCGTATCGCTTGCTGATTGCGGCGGGCAAAGATTTCTCGGCACCGATCAAGGGCCGCCTGCGGGTGGTCAGCAGTGCCGGCGAACCGCTTAACCCCGAGGTGATCCGCTGGTTCGCCGACGAGCTGGGCGTGACCATTCACGATCACTACGGCCAGACCGAACTGGGCATGGTGCTGTGCAACCACCATGGCCTGCAGCACCCGGTGCACCTGGGCTCAGCCGGCTATGCCATCCCCGGCCACCGCATCGTGGTGCTGGACGAGCAAGGCAACGAACTGCCAGCCGGCCAGCCAGGCATCCTCGCCGTTGACCGCGAGCAGTCGCCGCTGTGCTGGTTCGGTGGTTACCACGGTCTGCCGACCAAAGCTTTCGTCGGCAAGTACTACCTCAGCGGCGACACTGTCGAGCTGAACCTGGATGGCAGCATCAGCTTCGTTGGCCGCAGCGACGACGTGATCACCACCTCGGGTTACCGGGTGGGTCCGTTCGATGTGGAAAGCGCGTTGATCGAGCACCCGGCGGTGATCGAGGCAGCGGTGATCGGCAAGCCAGACCCGGAGCGCACCGAGCTGATCAAGGCGTTCGTGGTATTGGCCAGTGGCTATGCCGGCAGCGTCGAGCTGGAAGAAACCTTGCGCCAGCACGTACGCCAGCGCCTCTACGCACATGCTTACCCCAGGGAAATCGAATTCGTCAGCGAACTGCCCAAGACCCCGAGCGGCAAGCTGCAACGCTTCATCCTGCGCAACCAGGAAGTCGCCAAACAACAAGCGCAACAGGCCACCCCTGTCAGCGTCTGAAAGGAAAGTACTCATGCACATCGCCAATAAACATTTCATCGTCAGCGGCGCCGCTTCCGGGCTGGGTGCCGCGACTGCACAGATGCTGGTCGAGGCTGGCGCCAAGGTCATGCTGGTCGACCTCAATGCCCCGGCTGTCGAAGCCAAAGCCCGCGAGCTGGGCGACAACGCCCGTTTCGCCGTGGCGGATATCAGTGACGAGCAGGCGGCCCAGTCGGCTGTCGATGCAGCTGTCAGCGCCTTTGGCAGCTTGCATGGGTTGGTCAATTGTGCCGGCATCGTCGGTGCCGAGAAGGTACTGGGCAAGCAGGGCCCGCATGGCCTGGCCAGCTTCGCCAAGGTCATCAACGTCAACCTGATCGGCAGCTTCAACCTGTTGCGTCTGGCTGCGGCGGCCATGGCCGAAGGGGCTGCCGATGAGAGCGGCGAGCGTGGGGTCATCATCAACACGGCCTCCATTGCCGCCTATGACGGCCAGATTGGCCAGGCCGCCTACGCTGCCTCCAAGGGGGCCATTGCCAGCCTGACCTTGCCGGCCGCGCGCGAACTGGCGCGCTTCGGCATCCGTGTGATGACCATCGCCCCGGGCATCTTTGAAACCCCTATGATGGCCGGCATGAGCGAAGAGGTACGTGCTTCGCTGGCTGCCGGCGTGCCGTTCCCGCCCCGCTTGGGCCGCCCGCAGGAATACGCTGCGCTGGCCCGCCACATCATCGAGAACAGCATGCTCAACGGTGAGGTCATCCGCCTCGACGGTGCGCTGCGCATGGCTGCCAAGTAAGGAGAGCGAACATGACCCTCGCCAATGATCCCATCGTTATCGTCAGCGCCGTGCGCACGCCCATGGGCGGGTTGCAGGGCGACCTCAAGACCCTGACTGCGCCGCAACTGGGCAGCGCGGCCATTCGTGGTGCCGTGGAACGTGCCGGCATCGATGCCGCCAGCGTTGAGCAGGTACTGTTCGGCTGTGTGCTGCCGGCCGGCCAGGGCCAGGCGCCGGCACGCCAGGCTGCGCTGGGCGCCGGGCTGGACAAGCACACCACCTGCACCACCCTGAACAAAATGTGCGGCTCGGGTATGCAAGCCGCGATCCTGGCCCATGACCTGCTGCTGGCCGGCACCGCAGACGTGGTAGTGGCGGGCGGCATGGAAAGCATGACCAACGCGCCGTACCTGCTGGACAAAGCCCGTGGTGGCTACCGCATGGGCCACGGCAAGATCATCGACCACATGTTCATGGACGGCCTCGAAGATGCCTACGACAAAGGCCGCCTGATGGGCACCTTCGCCGAGGACTGTGCCCAGGCCAATGCCTTCAGCCGCGAGGCCCAGGACCAGTTCGCCATCGCCTCGCTGACCCGAGCGCAGGACGCCATCAGCAGCGGCCGTTTTGCCGCCGAGATCGTGCCGGTGGAAGTCACCGAGGGCAAGGAAAAGCGTGTCATCAAGGATGACGAGCAGCCACCCAAGGCGCGCCTGGACAAGATTGCGCAGCTCAAACCGGCGTTTCGTGAGGGCGGCACCGTGACGGCGGCCAACGCCAGTTCGATTTCTGACGGCGCTGCGGCGCTGGTACTGATGCGTCGCTCCGAAGCCGGCAAACGTGGCCTCAAACCATTGGCCGTCATCCACGGTCACGCCGCCTTTGCCGACACCCCGGCGCTGTTCCCGACCGCCCCGATTGGCGCGATCGACAAACTGATGAAGCGCACCGGCTGGAACCTGGCCGAAGTTGACCTGTTCGAGATCAACGAGGCCTTCGCCGTGGTCACCCTGGCGGCCATGAAACACCTCGATCTGCCACACGACAAGGTCAATATCCACGGCGGCGCCTGCGCCCTCGGTCACCCGATCGGCGCTTCTGGCGCACGTATTCTGGTCACCCTGTTGTCAGCCTTGCGCCAGAACAATCTGCGCCGGGGTGTGGCGGCCATTTGTATCGGCGGTGGCGAGGCCACGGCCATGGCTGTTGAATGCCTGTACTGAGGTGAACCATGCTGGTAACTGACGAGCAACAACAGATCGCCGACGCGGTACGTGCCTTCGCCCAGGAGCGCCTGAAGCCGTTTGCCGAGCAATGGGACAAGGACCATCGCTTCCCGAAAGAGGCCATCGACGAAATGGCCGAACTGGGCCTGTTCGGCATGCTGGTGCCGGAGCAGTGGGGCGGTAGCGACACCGGTTATGTGGCCTATGCCATGGCCTTGGAGGAAATCGCTGCGGGCGATGGCGCCTGCTCGACCATCATGAGCGTGCACAACTCGGTGGGGTGCGTGCCGATTCTGCGCTTCGGCAACGAGCAGCAGAAAAAGCAGTTCCTCACCCCGCTGGCGACAGGTGCGATGCTCGGTGCTTTCGCCCTGACCGAACCACAGGCTGGCTCCGATGCCAGCAGCCTGAAGGCCCGCGCACGCCTGGAGGGCGACCACTACGTGCTCAATGGCAGCAAGCAGTTCATTACCTCGGGGCAGAACGCCGGGGTAGTGATCGTGTTTGCAGTCACCGACCCGGAGGCTGGCAAGCGTGGCATCAGCGCCTTCATCGTGCCGACCGATTCGCCGGGCTACCAGGTAGCACGGGTCGAGGACAAACTCGGCCAGCACGCCTCCGACACCTGCCAGATCGTTTTCGACAATGTGCGCGTGCCAGTGGCCAACCGGTTGGGAGCGGAGGGTGAAGGCTACAAGATCGCCCTGGCCAACCTTGAGGGCGGCCGTATCGGCATCGCATCGCAAGCGGTGGGTATGGCCCGCGCGGCGTTCGAAGTGGCGCGCGACTACGCCAACGAGCGCCAGAGCTTTGGCAAACCGTTGATCGAGCACCAGGCCGTGGCGTTTCGCCTGGCCGACATGGCGACGAAAATTTCTGTTGCCCGGCAGATGGTATTGCACGCCGCCGCCCTTCGTGATGCGGGGCGCCCGGCGCTGGTGGAAGCATCGATGGCCAAGCTGTTTGCCTCGGAAATGGCTGAAAAGGTCTGTTCGGATGCCTTGCAGACTCTGGGCGGTTATGGCTATCTGAGTGACTTCCCGCTGGAGCGGATCTACCGCGACGTTCGGGTTTGCCAGATCTACGAAGGCACCAGCGACATTCAGCGCATGGTCATTGCGCGCAATCTTTGAAGGAGCAGACTGCATGGCATTCGAAACCATCCTGTTGGACATCCACGGCAAGGTCGGCCTGATCACCCTCAACCGCCCGCAGGCGCTCAATGCGCTGAACGCGCAGATTGTCGGCGAGATCAACCAGGCCCTGGACCAGCTCGAGCGCGACCCGAATATTGGTTGCGTGGTGCTGACAGGTTCGGCCAAAGCCTTTGCCGCTGGCGCTGACATCAAGGAAATGGCCGAGCTGCAATACCCGCAGATCTACGTCGACGACCTGTTCAGCGACGCCGACCGCATTGCCAATCGCCGTAAGCCGATCATTGCTGCAGTGTCCGGATTTGCCTTGGGCGGCGGCTGTGAGCTGGCGATGATGTGCGACTTTATCCTCGCTGCGGACAACGCCAAGTTTGGTCAACCGGAAATCAACCTGGGCGTGCTGCCGGGCATGGGCGGTACCCAGCGCCTGACGCGTGCGGTGGGCAAGGCCAAGGCCATGGAGCTTTGCCTGACCGGCCGTCTTATGGGGGCTGAAGAGGCCGAGCGTGCAGGCCTGGTGGCGCGGATCGTGCCGCAGGCAGAGCTGGTGGAAGAGGCGTTGAAGGTGGCGGCGACCATTGCCAGCAAGTCGATTCCGGTGAGCATGATGGTCAAGGAAAGCGTCAACCGAGCGTTTGAAGTCACCCTCAGCGAGGGGGTTCGTTTTGAGCGTCGGGTCTTCCATGCGGCTTTCTCCACCGAAGACCAGAAAGAAGGCATGGCCGCATTCATCGCCAAGCGCGAGGCACAGTTCAAGGACCGTTGATCAGACTCGGTTCGTTGCCGTTGCCGTTGCCGTTGCCGTTGCCGTTGCCGTTGCTTTTGCTTTTGCTTCTAAGCGCGCGATAGTTCAGGCGACGCAGATTGCGACTTCAGGAGGCCGAGTGCAGGGCTTGCGGAGGGAGGTGACGGGCATGGATGCCCGTCAAGCGCTGAGGCCCCATGGATGGGGCCTTCGGCGCGTACTCCCGGGAGCAAGACCGTAGCGAGGGGACCCCGGAGCGCAGCGTAGGGGCCGGATGATGGGAGCCGACGGTTTTTGGTTCCTTTTTGCCACGACAAAAAGGGACCCGCCGTAAGGGCGGAAAGGTGACTATGCGCCACCTTCGTGAATGAATACCTACTCGATGTGAATGCCCACATCCAAGAAGCAAGAAGCAAGAAGCAAGAAGCAAGAAGCGAACTCGTCTGTTTTGGCTCAGCGAACAGTCCATTTGCGATGGCGACGCTGACTCACCTTTTCGCCCTTACGGCCATCCCTTTCAAGGTCTTTTGGTTTTGGCGGCTTTGATGACCCGATCCGTCGAAACATGAGCATGTA
>NZ_JBICII010000113.1:0-58495 GCF_043101865.1 Pseudomonas sp. zjy_15 | reverse complement strand
AGGCCGCTTCAGGAAATAGAAACGCCCCGGCGAGCCGGGGCGTTCTGGGGATCACACGGCGTTCAGTGATCTCAGCTTAGCGAATACCCGACTGACGCAGCGCCGCTGGCTGGAAGTCGGCCTTGCTGGCACTGAAGCCGAAGTCGTAGGCGCGTTTCTCTTCGTTCTTCATGCCCAGGGCCAGGTAACGACCGGACTGCAGGTCGTAAATGGCTTCCAGGGTGTACCAAGGTACTTCCACATTGTAATAAGGCTGGGCGTGAGCCTCGGACACACGCCACAGTTGGCCACGGCCGTCGTACTGGTCGATCACTGCAGCCTGCCAGGTGTCCTCATCGATATAGAAGTCACGCTTGGCGTAGATGTGCCGCTGGCCCGGCTTGAGGGTTGCAACTACGTGCCAGACGCGGCGCAGCTCGTAACGGGCCAAGTCCTGGTTGATGTGCCCGGCCTTGATGATGTCGGCGTACTTGAGCTTCGGATCATCCAGTTTGAAGGCGTTCGATGCGATGTACAACTCCTTCTTGCCTTCCAGTTTCCAGTCATAACGATCGGGTGCACCGTTGAACATGTCCAGGTTGTCCGACGTACGCAGGCCGTCGGCGGCGGTGCCCGGGCCGTCATACGACACTTGCGGTGCCATGCGCACACGGCGTTGGCCTGCGTTGTAGATCCACGCCTTGCGCGGCTCCTTCACCTGGTCAAGGGTTTCGTGCACCAGCAGCACAGTCCCGGCCAGGCGCGCAGGCGCAGTAACTTCCTGCTTGAAGTAGAACAGGATGTTGCCTGGGTTGTTCGGGTCGTAGTCCTTCATCTTGTCGCGGAAGACGAACTGGTCGGAGAAGTACACGGGGTTGAACGAGCCGCTCTGCTGCGGCGTGGCCTGGGTCACCAGACGGCTGACACTGCCGCCGCGGTAGCGGGTGATGTGGTTCCAGATCACCTCCAGGCCGCTTTTCGGGATAGGGAACGGCACTGCCGTGCGGAAGTTGCTCAGGCCGTTGCCGCCTTCCACCAGGGTGGTTTTGGTGGCGTTTTCCTTGATGGCCGCGAACACATCGGCAGGGACGGTTGCGCCGCGATGGGTCTTGAACACCGGGATCTTGTAGGTGTTCGGGTAGCGCTTGAACATGGCCAACTGGCCGGGCGAGAGCTTGTCCTTGTACTGGTCGGCATTCTGCGCAGTGATGGTGAACAGCGGCTTTTCGCTGCCGTACGGGTCGGACAGGAAGCCCTTGCCGTCGACGCTGCCTGCCGTCTTCGACAGCGGCTCCCACGGGCCGATGGAACCGTCGGCGTTGCCGGCCTTCTCGGCACCCATCGGGGTCAGGGTGCTGCCCAGCTTGGCCGCCTCGTCGGCGGATACCGCAGCCATGACGCTGGTCGCCAGCAGGGACAGGCCCAGTACACCGGCTTGCAGCAGACTTATGGTCTTGTTCATGTCGTGTCGTCCTGGATCTGTATGCTTAGAAGTTCACGCCGAAGCTGAGGGCGACGAAGTCGCGGTCATCCACGGTGCTGTACTTGCCATCGAAGAAGTTGGTGTACGAGAGGCTCGCCGTGTAGGTTTGCTGATACTCGGCATCCAGGCCCAGGCTGACAGCCTTGCGGCCTTCCTCGAAGTTGGCGCCAGGGCCCGGCGAGTAACCGGACACGTCATGCGACCAGGCCACGCTCGGCTTCAGGTTGATACCTGCGAAAACGTCGTTGTAGTCCCAGATGACACGGGCGCGGTAACCCCAGGAAGTGCTGGTGGTGTAGCCGTCGTTCTCGCATTTGCGGTTCAGGTTGGCGGTGGACGCCCCCGCACCGGCGCCGGCGATGGTGCTGCCATTGAGCGCCTGGCAGGTATCGGCGCCACCGGTGGATGGCAACGGACCTGGGCCGAACACCGGGTCGCGACCGTAGCGGGTATCGTGGGCATTCTCCAGGCCGCCGACATGGGTAACACCCACTTCACCGACGACAGTCATCCGGCTGGCACCCATCACCTGGTCGAAGAAGTGGGTCAGGGTGGTCTGGAACTGAGTGATCTCCTTGCGGCGATACCCGTGAAGGTCCTGCCCTGGCGTACCGGTCAGCAGCGATGCGTTGCTCAACGCGCCGCCAATTGGACGGACACCGGCGAACAGGATATCCGTGGTATTGAGCTGCACTGGCGCATTGGGGCGGTAGCTGACTTCGCCGCTCCAGGCGGTGCCAGTGGGTAACGTGGTGGAGAAGCTCAAGCCATAAAGGCGGATATCCTCGGGGTATTCCACAAAGTACTCGGAATTACCTGCCACGATCAAAGGTGCCAATGCGCGCAACTGTGCAGGCAGGGCGCTCAGCCCGGCGAACACGGACGGCGGGGCCCCTGTGGCACTGAAGATGGGAGCACGGCTGTGGTAATTCATGAAGTAGGCGCCGAACTCGGTGTCCAACGGCTCGAACATATAGCGCAAGGCCACACCGAACTGGCCGCTGTCACGCGCATCGCGGTCGGCACCACGGCGCACCATCACACCCTCTTCGTTGATGTTCACGCCCTGCGTGGCGAGGAACTGCTGCGCAGCGCCCGGCACCGTGCGGCTGCTATTGAGCACACGCAAGTTGTCGGTACAGCCGTCGGCAATGATGTCCGGCTGGGAGAAGAAGGTGCCGCAGTTGTCGACGACCGTCTGGTCCCACTCGAGCTGGTAAAAGGCCTCGGCCGACAGGTTGTCGGTCAGGCTCTGCGAGATGTAGAACATGTTGACGGGAATCAGGCCTTCCTTGATCTCGGCCCCGGGACGGCGGAACGCCGACACGTCGATGGGGTTGATCGCGTTGATGCCGCCGCCGATGAAGGTACTTTCGCCCCAGCTCACCACCTGCTTGCCGAAACGCACCGAGCCAGGCTGATCGCCGATGGCGTAGTTGTGGTAGACAAAGGCGTCGAGCAGCTCGGCGCCGGACGACTTGGCGCCTTCCTTGCGGTTGGAGTCGCTGATGTCCTTGAACTCGCGGTTTTCGTCCTTCAGTTCGAAGTCGTACCAGTACTTGCCGCGGACGAACACACCGGTGTCGCCGTACTTGAGCTCCAGGTCATGAATGCCTTTGAAGATCTTGGAGAAGGTTTCGCCCTTCTTGAAGTTCAGGTGGCCATCGTCGGATGTCTGTGACAGGCCCTTGCCGCCGTTGTTCACCCCTATCAGGTTCTTGTTGGGGTTGGCTGTCGACCAGCTGGCGCCGATGGAGAGCGACGAGTCGAACTGGCCTTCGATTTCACCAATGTTGAAACTGACAGCGAAAGCAGGACTTGCGAGCGTGGAAGCAAGGCTGACGGCCAAGGGCAGCTTGGCCCGGCGCCAGAACAGGTTTGCAGATTTCATCGACGCTACTCCATGTACTTTTTTGTTATGGCAGTGAGTCCTTTCAAGAACGGCCCGAGCGACCGGATGACAGGCTTTCACCTGCCGGCGACACAGCTTGCGCATGTCGCCCTCCCCCATTCCTGAAAATCCCCTGGCCCCGACTATAGCCAGCAGGCACAGGCGCTTGATCCCTCTAAAGTGTGATTTGCGCTCCATGCCACCATCACGCTGCAGTTTTGTCTCGGTTGCGGGCTGGCACTGCTCAAGGATGGCGCATTTCTGTCGTTTGGCAAGACGGCGGGCTCTCTAACATGCGGGTCGCGCTCTTACGTACGCGACCCGCACAACGATTACAACGTGGAAAGAAACGTGCTGTTGCTGGCCTGCCACTGGACGATGTCCTGGCGGATGCGTTTCTTGTCGAGCTTGCCGACACTGGTCTTGGGAATTTCAGTAACAACGGCGATCTGGCTTGGAATCGCCCACTTGTTGATATGACCTTGTTCCACGAACGGCTTGAGGTGTTCCTTCAGCGCCTTGGCGTCAATCTCGTGGCCGTCACGTACCACCAGCAGGGCAAACGGGCGCTCACCCCACTGCGGGTCGGCCACCCCCACCACCGCCACTTCGCGCACGGCCGGGTGGCGGCTGATCAGGTCTTCCAGGTCGAGCGAGGAAACCCACTCGCCACCGGTCTTGATCACATCCTTGATGCGGTCGCGGATGTCGATGTAACCCATACCGTCTAGGGTGGCGACGTCACCGGTGTGCAGCCAGCCGCCCTGCCACAGCTCCTCGCTCTTCTCCGGCTCCTTGAAGTAGCCCATGGTCAGCCAAGGCGCTCGCAGTACCAGCTCGCCCTGGGTTTCACCATCGGCGGGCAGGAAGTTGCCTTCACCGTCGACGATGGCCGCTTCGACCAACGGCACCGGCACACCGGCCTTGATACGGTAGGTGACGCGCTCATCCTCGCTGCCGGCCTGCAGTTCATCGTTCAGGTGTGCGGCGGAGATCAGCGGGCAGGTTTCCGACATGCCATACGCGGCGGTCAGCTGGATGCCGCGCGCCAGGGCGGCCTGGTACAGCGAACGGTTGAGCGAGCTGCCGCCGATGATGATCTTCCAGCCGCCGAAGTTCTGCCCCTGGGCGTTCGGGCAGTTGAGCAGCATCTGCAGGATGGTCGGTACGCAGTGGGAGAAGGTGACCTTCTCTTCATGCCAAAGCTTGACCAGCATGTCCGGCTCGTAGCGCCCCGGGTACACCTGCTTCATACCGAGCATGGTGGCAGCGTAGGGGATGCCCCAGGCATGCACGTGGAACATCGGGGTGATGGGCATGTACACATCGTTGCTGCCCAGCAGGCGCACGCTATCGATACTGCCGGTGACCGAGGCCTCGGCCAGTGTGTGCAGTACCAACTGGCGGTGGGTGAAGTACACGCCCTTCGGGTTGCCGGTGGTGCCAGTGGTGTAGAAGGTAGTGGCCACCGAGTTCTCGTCGAAGTCCGGGAAGTCGTAGCGCGGGCTGGCAGCAGCCAGCAGTTGCTCATACTCGCCGACCAGGTCGGGCAGTTCGGCAGTCTTGTCCGGGCCATCGGTCAGCAGCAAGGTCTTGTCGACAGTGGTCAGCTGCCCGGCGATGGCCTGGTACAGGCCGACGAAGTCGCTGTTGACCAGCACCACGCGGTCTTCGGCATGGTTCATGGTGTAGAGGATCTGCTCGGGCGACAGGCGCACGTTGATGGTGTGCACCACAGCGCCGATCATCGGAATGGCGAACATGCATTCCAGGTAGCGATGGCTGTCCCAGTCCATCACCGCCACGGTGTCACCGGCCTTCACCCCAGCCTCGGTCAGCACATTGGCCAGGCGGGCAATGCGCTCGTTGAGCTGTGGATATGTCAGCCGCAACTGATCGCGGTAGACGATTTCGCGGGTCTTTTCATAGCGGCTGCCGGACATCAACAGGCGCTTGATCAGCAATGGATAGGCATAGGCGCCCTCGGCGGGCTTGATGATGCGTGTCTGCAACATGGGGATCCCTTTTCTGAAAAGCGGGCCGGACAAGTCTGGGTTTACTGTAGTTCGCCAATGTGACGGCCAAATCAGCCGAAGGAATGATTTGCGTGGCAGAGGTATGAGTGGCGGGCGTTGACGGGCGGCAAGGTTGAGCTAGACACTGCGGCGGCGGCTTCAGGTTTGCGCCGAAGCTGAGGGCCTCTTCGCGGGTAAGCCCGCTCCTGCAAGGGTTGTGGTGACCTTGTGGGCGCGGGCGTGCCCGCGAATGGCCACAACGCCCTTATCCCTCCCTGCCACCGGAGATCTTCATGTCCAGCCCGCGTCGCGCCGTGTTTCTCGATCACCAGTCCCTGGACCTTGGCGACCTCGACCTTTCGCCCCTGAAGCAGCAGTTCGACGCGTTCGAACTGTTCGCCGCCACCCGCCCGGAACAGGTTGCGGAACGCCTGCAGGGCGCCATGGCAGTGGTTAGCAACAAGGTCATGCTCGACGCCGCAACCCTGGCCGCCAACCCGCAACTGAAGCTGATCCTGGTGGCCGCCACCGGCACCAACAATGTCGACCTGGCTGCCGCCCGCGCCCAGGGCATCACGGTGTGCAACTGCCAGGGCTACGGCACGCCGTCTGTCGCCCAGCATACCCTGGCCCTGCTGTTGGCCCTGGCCACCCGGCTGTGCGACTACAACCAGGCGGTGGCCGATGGCCAGTGGGCCAAGGCCAGCCAGTTCTGCCTGCTGGACTTTCCTATCGTCGAACTGGAGGGCAAAACCCTCGGCCTGCTCGGCCACGGCGAACTGGGCGGCGCAGTGGCGAGGCTGGCCGAAGCCTTCGGTATGCGGGTACTGAGCGGGCAGATCCCTGGCCGACCGGAGCGCGCCGACCGGTTGCCGCTGGACGAGTTGCTGCCGCAAGTCGACGCCCTGACCCTGCACTGCCCGCTGAACGAGCACACCCGGCATATGCTCGGTGCCCGCGAACTGGCCCTGCTCAAGCCCAACGCGCTGGTGGTCAACACCGCCCGTGGTGGCCTGATCGACGAACAGGCGTTGGCCGATGCCCTGCGCGGTGGTCACCTGGGCGGCGCGGCCACCGACGTGCTGAGCGTGGAGCCGCCGGTCAACGGCAACCCGCTGCTGGAGCCCGGCATCCCGCGCCTGATCATCACCCCGCACAGCGCCTGGGGTGCCGTGGAGTCGCGCCAGCGCATCGTCGGCCAGCTCAGCGAGAACGCCCAGGCTTTCTTCGCCGGGCAGCCACGCCGTGTGGTCAGCTGAGCCTGGCGCCCGCCTCTGCTACACTGCGCCACTTTTTTCCAGGAGACGTCGTCCATGGACCCGCGCAGTGAAGTGTTGCTCCGTCAGGCTGAGCTGTTTCAGGGGCCGCTGCTGGTCGCCGGCGCCCCCGCCGACGACCTGCTCGGCCAGTTGCCTCAGGCCCAGGCCTGGACCTGGCATGCCGGTGATCAGGCCATGCTCGAAAGCCGCTTCGCAGGCCGCAGCCATTACGGCGTCGAGGCCCCTGAAGCAGCATTCGACAGCGCCGTGCTGTTCCTGCCCAAATCCCGCGAGCTGGCCGCCTACCTGCTCAACGCCCTGGCGTCGCGACTGGCTGGCCGCGAGCTGTACCTGGTCGGCGAGAAGCGCGGTGGCATCGAGGGCGCGGCCAAGCAGCTGCAGGCCTTTGGCAAGCCACGCAAACTCGACAGCGCCCGGCACTGCCAGCTGTGGCAAGTGACCATCGACCAGGCGCCGCAGGCAAAACCGCTGGAAAGCCTGGCCGAGCGCTTCGAGCTGGCCCTGGAAGACGGCCCGCTGCAGGTGGTCAGCCTGCCTGGGGTATTCAGCCATGGCCGACTCGACCGAGGTACCGCCCTGCTCCTGAAGCATCTTGACGGCCTGCCCGGTGGCCACATGCTGGACTTTGGCTGCGGTGCCGGGGTACTGGGTGCCACGCTCAAACGCCGTTACCCACAAAGCCGGGTGACCTTGCTGGACGTGGATGCCTTCGCCGTGGCCGCCAGCCGCCTGACGCTGGCGGCCAACGGCCTGGAAGGCGAAGTGATCAGCGGCGATGGCATCGACGCAGCCCCTACTGAACTGAGCCTTATCCTGAGCAACCCACCGTTCCACACCGGCGTACATACCAACTACCAGGCTTCGGAAAACTTGCTGAAAAAATCCGCCATTCATCTGCGAAAAGGTGGCGAAATGCGCTTGGTCGCCAACAGTTTCCTGCGCTACCAGCCACTCATCGAAGGGGCATTGGGCAACTGCCAGGTACGTGACGAGGCCGATGGTTTCCGCATCTACCAGGCAACTCGCGGATAAAAAACAGCGCTTGCCGAAAACGTTTTGCCTAGGCAGAATCCGCACCGTCCTAGGGGAGTAGTCTCCCGCGAGCACCCAGCTCGCCCGGTACGCGTCAACATACTTGGTCCACAGACCATGGCGCGTGCGACCCACCATGCACGCCTGCATGGCGAGATCCGCATAGACGGATCGAGGGTTTGACAAGACCTATGACACGCACACCTTACCCGGGGCGGGGAGGCTGTACGTGTCATAGCCGTGTCGACCCGCCCCCGTAGGAATCCTGATGCTGGAATCACTGCTGGTCCCCACCGCTATCGTTGCCCTGGCCGAGATCGGTGACAAGACGCAACTGCTCGCACTCATTCTCGCTGCCCGCTTCCGCAAACCCTGGCCGATCATCGCCGGCATCATCGCCGCCACCCTGGCCAACCATGCCGCAGCCGGTGCCGTGGGGGCGTGGGTCGGCAGCTTCTTCAGCGATTCGGCCCTGCACTGGATCCTGGCTGCGAGCTTTACCGCCACCGCACTGTGGACGCTGGTACCGGACAAGATGGATGACGACGAGAACCCGGCTCGCCGTTTCGGGCCGTTCCTGACGACGCTGATTGCGTTCTTCCTGGCCGAAATCGGTGACAAGACCCAGGTCGCCACCGTGATGCTGGCTGCACAGTATCCGCACCTGATCATGGTCATTATCGGCACTACCCTGGGCATGCTGATTGCCAACGTGCCGGTGGTACTGGCGGGTAACTTCGCGGCTGACAAACTGCCGTTGACGCTGATTCGTCGCCTGGCGGCAACGGCGTTCTTCGTGCTGGCGATCGTGGCCGTCTATTCGGCGATGAAGGCCAGTGGCTGGATTGGGTAAAGGGAAAAGCGGGGCTGCCATGCAGCCCCAGGATTCAGGCATTCACGGCTTGGCTGCAGCCTGATACAGCGGCATCACCTTCGGAATCGCCGCCTGCAGCGAAGCAATGCGGCTCTCGGACGCCGGGTGAGTACTCATGAACTCAGGCGGTGCACCTTCGGAAGCCTTGCTCATCTTGTTCCACAAGGTGATCGCGGCATTCGGGTCGTAGCCTGCACGGGCCGACAGCTCCAGGCCAATCAGGTCGGCCTCGTTCTCGTTGGCCCGGCTGTTGGGCAAGGTCATGGCGTAGTTCACCACCGTGTCGGCCATGGCCATGCTGCCCTGGCCGAGGCCGAAGATGGCACCGGCACCCTGGCGGGCCATTTCCACACCGTATGCCTTGGACATGGCCTCGCGGCTGTGCTCGCGCAAGGCGTGGGCAATCTCGTGCCCCACCACTGCGGCAATTTCCGCATCGGTGAGCTTGAGCTGATCGATCAGCCCGGTGTAGACGATGATCTTGCCGCCCGGACCGCAGTTGGCGTTCAGTTCGTCACTCTTGATCACGTTGACTTGCCAGTCCCACTGCGCGGCATCCGGGCGGAATTTGGGCGCCTGGGCGATCAGGCGGCTGGCAATTGCCTGCACACGCTTGGCATCGGCACTGGACTTGTCGAGCACACCCTTGCTCGATGCTTCACCCAGGGTCTGCTGATACGACTGGGCGTACATCTTGTTGACCTCATCGGTCGAGAGCATGCTGAACATGTATTGCTGGCGCTCGACGCCAACAGCACCACCGCTGGTGGTATTCACCGCCTGGCAGCCGGCCAGCAGAATGCCAGCGCTCAGCAGGCTGACGACAAAAGACTTACGCATGAAAACACTCCCTTTTTACATGCGCCGTATCCTAGGCCGAGTCGCCAGTGGCTGCCATAGCCGCAGGGAAGATTTTCGTCGCTGTAACGGCCTCTTCGCGGGCAAGCCCGCTCCTACACGGGTAACACGACCGTTGGTAGGAGCGGGCTTGCCCGCGAAAGGGCCGGCGCAGGCACCCCATCAATCCCGCTTCGGCTCATTGCCGAAAATGGCCGCCTTGGCCGCTGGGAAGATTTTCGTCGCCTGTACCGCTCCCTTCGCGGGCAAGCCCGCCCGTACAGGGGAACACGACCGTTGTAGGAGCGGGCTTGCCCGCGAAAGGGCCGGCGCAGACAACCCATCAAGCCGGGGTCAGGCACTCCGGCGCATCCAGCTTCGGGTCATTGACGAAATTGGCCAAGGCCCGCTCACGCAACGTCGCCGGCGGGCTGGCCAGCAGCTCGTGCAAGCGGGTTACCGGCGTGTCCGGGTCAAGCCAGGCCGCCTGCCCCGCCTCGTCGAGGATGAGCGGCCGACGCTGGTTCATGGCGGCCTGGGTCACCACCGCGCAACTCAGCCAAACCTGATCCTGCACCGGATAGGCCTCCCACACCGCCGCAAAGTAGAGCGCCGCGCCCTCCCCCGGGGTCAACCAGTACGGGCGTTTGCGCACGCTGCCACGCCATTCGTAAAAGCCGTTGGCCGGCATCAGGCAGCGGCGCTGGCGAAATGCATCGCGAAACATCGGCTGTTCGGCCAGCGTTTCGGCGCGGGCATGGGCAGGGGTACGGGACAGGTCGGTGAGCCAGGCCGGGGTCAACCCCCAGCGCGCCTTGGCCAGTTGCTGCTGGCCGTCAAGCTGACGCTGGATCAGCACCGACGCCCCAGGCGATATATTCCATTGGGCCGGCTGGCCGACGGGAAAACCTGGCAGACTGGCAAGGGCCTGGGGCCAGCGAAACAGGGCATAACGTCCACACATGGGCGAATTCAGAACCTAGCAGATCAAGGTACCGGGGACATTCTCCGGTTCGTCGCCAACCAGTGGCTGGGCGTCATTGTACGCATCGATCAGCTGTCGTGCGCATTCGGCCTGCTCATCAGACACGACGAGCCCCAGCAGTCCCTGCAAGGGCAGCTCGCCGGCGGCACCGACCAGGTCACGGCCGACCACATGTACCTCGATCCCCTCGCTGGCAAGCATGCCTGCCAGCATTTCCGCTTCGAGCAGGCCTTCCGGTTCGTAGATGCGCTGCATCAGGTATCGTCCTCGCGTCGGACTTCGAGCATCCATTCGTCACCGTGCACCTGCAGAATGCACACCACAGGCTGGCAGCACACCTGGCAATCCTCGGTATAAACCTGATCACCAGCAGACAGATCGACGGTAGTTTCCACACGTTCGCCACAATAAGGGCAATCATAGAAGTCGGTTTCCAGCATCGCGGCCTCCGCAGTGACTTATGCGTATAATTGCCGGTCTGTTTACAGGGTCTGTGTGCGTCCGAGCCGTTTTTCGGAGCCCGTCCCTACCTTATTACCCTAGCCGTTTCCAACAAGAGAGCATGATGGGCGAATTCGATGCCATCCGACCGTATGACGACGCTGAGGTCCCTGCCGTTCTGGCACGCCTGCTCAGCGACCCGGCATTCCTCGATATCCTCACCCACTTCCGCTTTCCGCGTGCGGCCGGTGCTCTCGGCTGGTTGCTCAAGCCCTTGATCGCACGCCGCCTGCGCAAGGAATTCGCCGGCGTTACCTGTGTCTCGACCTTGCAGGACAAAGTCGAGTACTACGTCGACCAGACCATCGATCGCGCCACCGACGGCGTCACCTACTCGGGTGTGGAACAGCTTAAGGCCGGCACCGCCTACCTGTTCCTGGCCAACCACCGTGACATCGTCATGGACCCGGCCTTCGTCAACTACGCGGTGTACCACGCCGGCCTGCCCACGCCGCGTATCGCCATTGGCGACAACCTGCTGCAGAAGCCCTTTGTCAGCGACATGATGCGCCTGAACAAGAGCTTCATCGTGCACCGTTCGATCAGCGGGCGGCGTGAAAAACTGGCTGCTTACCAACTGCTGTCGGCCTACATCAACCACTCGATCCGCAACGATGCCACCTCGATCTGGATCGCCCAGGCCGAAGGTCGGGCCAAGGACGGTGACGACCGTACCGACTCGGCGATTCTCAAGATGTTCCACATGAGCCGCAAGGACGAACCGTTCGGTGCAGTGATCCAGAGCCTGAACCTGACCCCGGTATCGATCAGCTACGAATACGACCCGTGCGACCAGGCCAAGGCCCGCGAGCTGTACATCCGCGCCACCACCGGCACCTACCAGAAGGCGCCCGGCGAAGATGACAACAGCATCGCCAAAGGCATCACCGGCTACAAGGGCCGCGTGCACATCAACTTTGCGCCGCCGGTAACCGAGTACCACGAAGACACCAAGCAGCTGGCGGCGGAGATCGACCGGCAGATCCTGGGGGGCTACCGACTGTTTCCGGTGCATTACCTGGCGTATGCGATGTGGGAGGGCAAGGACGAAGCCCTGCAGGTGCCAAGCGCCGAGAAGGTGTTCCCCGCGGATGAACTGGCCAAGGCCAAGGAAGAATGGCAACGGCGTCTGGATGCCTGCCCGCAAGAGCAGCGGCCGTACCTGGTGTTGCAGTATGCGACGCCAGTGCGCAACCAGTATCAGGTCAGGCAGCAGGCACCTGTAGCCTGATCAGGTTTGGGGCTGCGTTGCAGCCCCGATGCTTCTCAGATCCAGGTGCTGAACCAGGAAAGCAGCAGTGCCATCGCCAGGCACGAAAAGCCAAGAATGTAGAAGTATTTCGGCACACGAAGGTCGAAAGCGTTCACTACCCCCTCGTCTGCCGCCATGTACTCGCGGGTTTCGGCCTCGCGCCGTCGCGCGCTGTGCAGCAGCAAACCGCCCGGGCAGGTCAGCAGCAGCGCCAGCAGGTTGATCAGCTTGGTGGGATGGGCGGCCAGGAACCCCCAGAGCACTTGCAAGGACATCACGCAACCTCGATGTGAGCAATGGCAAAGGCCAGCATTCTACCCAAGTCGCACCTTGGCGCCCGGTCTTGGCGACAAACTGTCATTAAATTTCATCTGTCATCCGCTCGTCATCAATACAGGCGACCCTGTCGGCCTTTTGATGACCCGGAGCTTTTTCATGTTGCACGCCGAAAACCAGGACCGCCTTTACCTCGTTGCCCAGAGTGATGAGCAACAGGCGCTGATCGATGGTTTTGCGATCAATGTGCAGGACCGCCAGTGGCTGGTCTACTGCGCGCTTGGCGGGCATGTACATGAGGACTTGCCCGAAGTGGATGCATGCACAGGGTTCAGCTTGCTGGATTTCCACATAGAAGCTGCGTGAATCTGTGCTGGCCAGACAGCAAAAACCCGCTGCCTGTCACTCAGGCAGCGGGTTTCTGGCATAACCTGAAGCTTACTGACCCAGCACCTGCCCGATACTCGGGTCCTTGAACAGGCGGGTCAGGGCATCGCTCAGCACATCCCCCACCAGCTGGTTATTGGTGTCCTGATTCGGCGCCATGCCGAAACGCTGGTCCAGCGAAGCGCCATAACGGCCGCTGTAACGGCGGCCACCATTGGTCACATCAGCACGGAAAGTGGCGCCGATGGTGGCCTCGGTCACGTAAAGGTTGTCTTTCGGCGACTGGTACTTCAGCTCGGCCAGGGTCACGGTCAGCTGCGGTGCATTGCCGGCGTTCGGGGTCGGGGTGAAGCCGAGCAGGCGCACAGCGGCTTCAGCCTGGGCCTGCAGCTTGGGTACCACGTCATTACCGCTGACGCTGATGGTGCTGGTCTCGGGGTACATGCCACCGCGGGTACCCAGAGACTGCGAAGGCCGGCCATCGACTACCCGGACCACCACCGGCTGGCCATGGCCGACCGGGGCCAGTTGGGCCTTGAGCGTGGGTTGCGGGTTGAGTTGTTGCGGGCTGTGGGCACAACCGACAAGGCTAAGGCTGGCCACGGCGATCAAACCGAACAACAGACGTTGCAACATGCGCGTTTCTCCAGAAAATGCGGCAAAGGCCCACAGTATACCTAGCCAGGCACAGACCAGTCATCGGCCCGGCCCGGTTGTCACAATCGTTTCATGGCCACCCCCTTATCCTTGCGCCAAGCCCTAATGCAAAGGACTCGCCGCCATGACCTCGCTCTGGACTCAGCTCTTCCAACGGCCGCGCCACAACGCTTATGCCCGCCTTGACGCTGATGGCAAATGCCTGGCGTTCAAGCAATGCAGCCAGGCACCAAGCGGCCTCGACTGGGTGCAGATCCGCGAAATTCAGCTGGCCTGGCTGGGCCGCGAGCTGCCCATCGAAGCCCGGGTTTGCGCCCGCGCAAACCGCCGTTGGCACCAGCGCCTCCTCGCTGCCTGACAAACGCTGCAATAAAAACCACGAATGGCGACATTTCTGCCCGCGACATCGCTATAATCTCCCCCCGATTATAAGGACGTCTCCTGATCGGGCCCCGCACTCGCCGATTGACCCCGGCAACTTCACCGCTTCGCCCACAGAGAGCCTTCCACTCAGGTCTTGCATCGGCTGTCGTGCCTGTTTTTCCGGCCCTTCACACTGCATGAACCTGCGGGTTGCCATCGCGCAGTCCCCTTTTGAGGTTCACGTCTCCAAAAGAGCGTGAAAAAACGGTTTTCACAACTTCACAAGAGTGTGGCGAGCAAATGAACAGTCTGGCATGTGCAAAAGCGGCAGATGTGTCCCGAACAGCCCTGAACAGGCGGCAGATGCGCTCATCCCGTATGAGTGTCTGAACCGTTCCATAACGCACGCACGACACCTTGACCATAAGTCGAATTGCCGCATCTGTGGCAAACGGCGTTCAATACACGAACCCGAAGACTGATTGGCGGTGTCCGCGGAAGTTGCAAGAACTGCGAAAAGTCGGACATGGCGACCCTGGCAACCCCAGGTCCTATGCTGTCAATTAGGTAGCTGTAGATTGTGGAGACGCGTTAAATGGCGCAGAACGAATCGGTTGATGTGGTACTGGTAGGCGCGGGCATCATGAGTGCCACCCTGGCCGTACTGCTCAAGGAGCTTGACCCGACCCTGAAGCTTGAGGTCGTCGAGGCGATGGACTCCGGGGCCGCGGAAAGCTCCAACCCCTGGAACAACGCAGGCACCGGCCACGCCGGCCTGTGCGAGCTGAACTACACGCCGCAGGCCGCCGATGGCAGCATCGACATCAAGAAGGCCGTGCACATCAACACCCAGTTCGAGGTTTCGCGCCAGTTCTGGGCCTACCTGAGCAAGAAGGGCAACTTCGGCTCGGCGCGTGCCTTCATCAACCCTGTCCCACACCTGAGTTATGTCGAGGGTGACAAGGGTGTTTCCTTCCTCAAGAAGCGCTTCGAGCTGCTCAAGCAGCACCACGCCTTCGCCGAGATGGAATACACCGAAGACAAGGCCGTGATGAACGACTGGATGCCGCTGATGATGCCTGGCCGCCCGGCCGACCAGCACATCGCTGCTACCCGCGTGGCCAAAGGCACCGACGTGAACTTCGGCGCACTGACCAACAAGCTGCTCAAGCTGCTGGGCGACTCGCCGGACGCGCAAGTCAAGTACAGCAAGAAGGTTGTCGGCCTGCGCCGTAACGGCAGCGGCTGGACCGTGAGCATCAAGGACGTCAACAGCGGCGGCAGCCGTGAAGTCGACGCCCGCTTCGTCTTCCTCGGCGCCGGCGGCGCGGCCCTGCCGCTGCTGCAGTTGTCCGGCATCCCGGAAAGCAAAGGTTTCGGCGGCTTCCCTGTCAGCGGCCAGTGGCTGCGTTGCGACAACCCGGAAATCGTCAAGCAGCACCAGGCCAAGGTCTACAGCCAGGCCGCTGTCGGCGCCCCGCCGATGTCGGTACCGCACCTGGACACCCGCGTCGTGGACGGCAAGACTTCGCTGCTGTTCGGCCCGTATGCCGGTTTCACTACCAAGTTCCTCAAGCACGGCTCGCTGATGGACCTGCCGCTGTCGGTGCGCATGGGCAACATCGGCCCGATGCTGGCTGTGGCCCGCGACAACATGGACCTGACCAAGTATCTGGTCAGCGAAGTGATGCAGTCGATGGAGCAGCGTCTGGAAGCCCTGCGTCGTTTCTATCCGCAGGCCAAGGCCGAAGACTGGCGCCTGGAAGTGGCGGGTCAGCGCGTGCAGATCATCAAGAAAGACCCGAAAAAAGGCGGCGTACTGCAGTTCGGTACCGAGCTGGTCTCGGCCCAGGACGGCAGCCTGGCAGCACTGCTCGGCGCATCGCCGGGTGCCTCGGTGACCGTGTCGATCATGCTGGAACTGATCGAGCGCTGCTTCCCCGAGCAGGCCAAGGGTGCCTGGGCTGCCAAGCTCAAGGAAATCTTCCCGGCTCGCGAGAAGACCCTGGCAACCGATGCTGCGCTGTACCACAAGATCAGTGCCGATAACGACGCGGCCCTGGACCTGGCAGAAAGCAGCCCGGCGGCCAAGCACTACGCCTAAGCCGGCCTGAAACGCAAAAACGCCCCTCGGGGCGTTTTTTTGTGCCTGGGCGTTTGTCAGCCTGTGCCGGCCCTTTCGCGGGTAAACCCGCTCCTACAAAGACCGCATATCCTTTGTAGGAGCGGGTTTACCCGCGCAAGGGCCGGCACAGGTTACCAATCAGCCACGGGCTTTATCGATGATCTCGATGTACTCAGGGGCATTGCGCTGGTCGGCAATCTGCTCGACGAAGGTCTTGCCGTGCTCGTCCTTGCCGTCCAGGTCCAGGCCAGCTTCGACGAAGAAGCCTACAAAGCGCTCGAAGTCGTCCACGCGCAGGCCGCGGTAGGCCTTGACCAGCTTGTGCAGCGACGGCGAAGTCACACCATCGGCCGGCTCGAACTGAAGGAACGACTTGATGTAGTCGTCGCTGATTTCGTCACCGATTACCTGTTTCTTGTCTTTACGCATTGCCGACTCCAACTGGACCATCACGGAATTTCGAAGGCCGGCAGTTTACCCCCCGCAGGCTGCGTGCCTCAACGCGTACGTACCGTCCCGGTGTGCAGGTCGGCCCAGATGTGGCCGTTGCCGTAAGTCAGAAACTGCACGTACAAGGTTTCGTTACGCAGCAGGTCCATGACCACCCGGTAGTTGCTGATCGGGTAATTCAGGCTCAAGGTGCGGGTTTTAGCGTCATACACAGGCTTTTTCAGGCTTTTGGCCGCTTCACCATCGAACGTCAGCAGCACCTGGGCAATGGTCGCCCCCTTGCTCAGCGGCTTGCCCTTCAGGCGCACCTGCAACGACGATGTGATCGGGATCGGCTGCTGATCGGACTGGCGCTGAGCCCCTACGACCACGGAATAGTCAGTCACTTGCAGCAATTGCTGGCTGGTCGGCGCTTCCTGGCGCAGGGACTGGTCATCAGGAGGCAGGAACTGGCTGTGCAGCGGTGCGGCAGCGAGCGGCAGGCTGACCGCCAGCAGGAGGGGAAGAATCGCACGCATGTGAGGCTCCTTGTATGAAGGAGCACTCTAGCACGCCGGGTACAGCCGATATCAATCGAACTGCGCGCGCATCCAGGCCTGGTAATCGGCCACACCAGCTTCACCCTCGCGCGGCGCCCAGTGTGCGTGTTCGCCCTCGCCCACCGGTCGGTATGGCCCAGCCTTGCACTCGAACAGCATACTGTCCGGCTCCAGCACCACCAAACCATGGTAGGTACCAGGCGCCAGATCCACACCCAGACAGTCGCCCCCGGCCTGCAGCACCCGCTTGTCAGTCACCGCGCCTTGTTCATCGAAAATCAACAGGCCAAAGCGCCCCTTGAGCGCTATCAAGGTTTCAGCCTTGTCGGCGCTCAAATGGCGATGCGGCGGAATGTAGGTGCTCGGTTGCAGCCCGACCGCCATGCGGTGGCAGGGCTCTTCCATTTCGTGAAAGTTATGGTGCTGCCGCCCACGCGGGTTGCCAGCAGCCTTTTCGGCCAGCCCGGCGAACAGCGATTGGTCGATGAACGCAGGCTGGCGCACGGTTACAGCCCCTTTACGGCGAAGATGCCGTTAGCGTTGCGCCAGTAACCTTTGTAGTCCATGCCGTAACCGAAGATATAGCGATCAACACAAGGCAGGCCCACGTAGTTGGCCTTGAGATCAGGGCTTGCCTTGCGGTCGTGGTCCTTGTCGATCAGCACAGCGGTGTACACCGAGCGGGCGCCGGCATGCTTGCAAAACTCGATGATGGCGCTGAGGGTGTGCCCTTCGTCGAGGATATCGTCGACGATCAACACGTCACGGTCGATGAACGACACTTCCGGCTTGGCCTTCCAGAAAAGCTCGCCGCCGCTGGTCTGATTGCGGTAGCGGGTAGCGTGCAGGTACGAGGCTTCCAGCGGGAACTGCAGGTGGGTCAGCAGTTTGCCGGAGAAGATCAGGCCGCCGTTCATCACGCAGAACACAACCGGGTTCTTGTCATGCAGGTCCTTGCAGATCTGCTCGCCGACTTTGGCGATGGCCGCTTCGACTTCGGCTTCGGTGTACAGGCAGTCAGCTTCACGCATGACTTGACGGATATGCTCGAGATCGGCGGACATGGCGCTCTCCGGGGGGGCATTTTGGAAAAGCGGGCAAAGGTACGCATCCGCTCGTCACAGATCAAGCATTTATGGACTAACGTCCAGAATGACCAGACGACAGCACAGGCTGAATAGATTAATCTAGCGCGGTTTTTTTGCCCGCCTTTCGGAGCCCCCCTATGCCCACTCGTGAGATCCGCCATCCGCTGATCCGCCACAAGCTCGGCCTGATGCGCCGTGCCGATATCAGCACCAAAAATTTTCGCGAACTCGCCCAGGAAGTCGGCGCGCTCCTGACGTATGAAGCCACCCAGGACCTGCCCCTCGAAACCTACGAGATCGACGGCTGGTGTGGCAAGGTCTCGGTTGAAAAAATCGCCGGCAAGAAGATCACTGTAGTACCGATCCTGCGCGCCGGCATCGGCATGCTCGACGGCGTGCTCAGCCTGATCCCGGGTGCCAAGGTCAGCGCCGTCGGCGTTGCCCGTAACGAAGAAACCCTCGAAGCCCACACCTACCTGGAAAAGCTCGCGCCGGACATCAACCAGCGCCTGGCCCTGATCATCGATCCGATGCTGGCCACCGGCGGCTCGATGGTTGCCACCATCGACCTGCTGAAAAAGGCCGGCTGTAAAGAGATTCGCGCCATGGTCCTGGTCGCCGCGCCAGAAGGCATCGAGGTGGTGGAAAAAGCCCACCCGGACGTGAAGATCTACACCGCCTCGATCGACCAGCGCCTGAACGAACACGGCTACATCGTGCCTGGCCTGGGCGATGCCGGTGACAAGATCTTCGGCACCAAGCAAAAGGACGCCTGACCATGCAGGACGGCTTCAACGACCCGCTCTGGCGCCAGGTCGTTTCGGGCGCGCAGATGCTCTTCGTGGCATTCGGCGCGCTGGTGCTGATGCCCCTGATCACCGGCCTCGACCCGAACGTCGCGCTGTTCACCGCCGGCATCGGCACGCTGCTATTCCAGCTGGTCACCGGTCGTCAGGTACCGGTGTTCCTGGCCTCGAGCTTTGCCTTCATCACGCCGATCATCCTCGCCAAAGGCCAGTTCGGCCTTGCCGAGACGATGGGTGGCGTAATGGCTGCCGGCTTCGTGTACACCTTCATGGGGCTGATGGTCAAAGTCAAAGGCACCGGTTTCATCGACCGCATGCTGCCGCCGGTGGTGATCGGCCCGGTGATCATCTCCATCGGCCTGGCCATGGCACCGATCGCCGCCAACATGGCGATGGGCAAAGGTGGGGACGGTACAGCGCTGATGCCGTACAAGACGGCCATGCTGATCTCGATGCCTGCGCTGCTGACAACCCTGATCGTTGCCGTATTTGGCAAGGGCATTTTCCGCCTGGTTCCCATCATTTCCGGTGTGTTGGTGGGCTTTGCCCTGTCGTTCGCCTTTGGCGTGGTCGACACCGCCAGGATCGCTGCCGCACCGTGGCTGGAAATCCCCAATTTCACCGCCCCTGCGTTCAACTGGCAGGCCATTCTGTTCATCGTCCCGGTTGCGCTGGCGCCGGCGATCGAGCATATCGGCGGGGTGATCGCAGTGGGCAGCGTGACCGGCCGTGACTACCTGAAAAAGCCTGGCCTGCATCGGACGTTGCTGGGCGACGGCCTGGCTACCACTGCAGCCGGCCTGTTCGGCGGCCCGCCCAACACCACCTACGCCGAAGTGACCGGCGCGGTGATGCTGACCAAGAACTACAACCCGAAGATCATGACCTGGGCGGCGGTCTTCGCCATTACCCTGGCGTTCATCGGCAAGTTCGGCGCGCTGCTGCAAAGCATCCCGGTGCCGGTGATGGGCGGCATCTTGTGCCTGCTGTTCGGCTCGATTGCAGCGGTGGGCATGAACACCATGATCCGCCACCAGATCGACCTGGCCGAAGCACGCAACCTGGTGATCGTCTCGGTGACACTGGTGTTCGGTATCGGCGGCGTGCTGATCGGCAGCGGTGACGGCCCGGATGACTGGGGCCTGAAGGGCATCGCCCTGTGCGCCATTGTAGCTATTGCCCTGAACCTGATTCTGCCGGGCAATGATGGCTGGAAGCACAAGAAGCTGGATGTATAACCGGTCGGAAGGGGCCGCAACACGGCCCCTTCGATTCAGGCCTTTTCACACATATCAGCCAACACCCTGACCCACTCCGGGTGATCATTCAGGCACGGCACCAGCACCAGTTCCTGGCCACCAGCCTCGACAAACTGCTCGCTGCCACGCATGCCAATCTCTTCCAGTGTCTCGATGCAATCCGCCACAAACGCCGGGCACATCACCAGCAGCTTCTTCACACCGGCCTTGGCCAGCTCATCCAACCGCGTCTCGGTGTAGGGTTCGATCCACTTGTCCCGCCCCAGCCGCGACTGGAACGATACCGACCATTTGCCATCAGGAATGCCCATGCTCTGCGCAAAGGCCTTGGCCGTAGCCAGGCATTGCCCGCGATAGCAAACCGAACGTACTTCGGCGGGTGCACCATGGCAGCAATCGGCAGCACGCAGGTCGTGCTTGACCCCCTTCGGAAACAGCTTCTTCAGGTGCCGTTCCGGCAAGCCATGGAAGCTCAGTAGCAGGTGGTCGTAACCCTGCTCCAGGTACGGCCGGGCGCTGGCTGCCAGCGCCTCGATGTACGCCGGGTGCTCGTAGAACGGCTGCAGCACGTGCATCTGCAACGGTAACTGGCGCTCGCTGACCGCCTGTTTCGCCTGCTCGACCACAGTGGTTACCGTACTGTCGGCGAACTGCGGATAAAGCGGTGCCAAAGTCACCTTGCGCACACCTTGGGCGGCCAGCCGCGCCAACACCTCAGGCAAGGCCGGCTGGCCGTAGCGCATGGCAATTTCCACCGGGCCATGGGGCCAGTGCTCGACCATCGCTGCCTGCAGGCGACGGGTCAGCACAACCAGAGGCGAGCCCTCCTCCCACCAGATCGAAGCGTAGGCGTGTGCCGACTGCTCCGGGCGCTTGACCAGGATCAGTGACACCAGCAAGCGCCGCACCGGCCACGGCAGGTCGACCACGTATGGGTCCATGAGGAACTGGTTGAGGTAGCGGCGCACATCGGCCACCGAGGTGGAGGCCGGGGAACCCAGGTTGACCAGCAGCAGGGCGTGATCGGTCATGCAGCGTCCTATGTCAGAGGCGACTGGACAGGTTGTCCAGCGCCGATTGCAGATCGTTGAAGCGGAAGGTGAAGCCGGCTTCCAGCAAGCGTACCGGGCGCGCCCGCTGGCCTCCCAGCAGCAAGGTCGACATCTCGCCAAGGCCCGCCTTGAGCAACAATGCCGGCACTGGCAACAGCGCCGGCCGATGCAGGGCGCGGCCCAGTCGCCTGGCAAACTCACGGTTGCGCACAGGCTCCGGGGCACAGGCATTATAAGGACCGCTGGCATCCTTGTGCTGCAAGAGAAAATCAATCAGGGCGACCTGGTCATCTATATGAACCCAGGGCATCCACTGCCGCCCGTTGCCCAAAGGTCCGCCCAGCCCCAGCTTGAAAGGCATGCGCAGGCGCGACAAAAAGCCGCCGTCGCTGGCCAGCACCAGGCCGGTACGTACCAGTACCACGCGGATCCCCTGTGCTTGCGAACGCTGGGCGGTCTCTTCCCAGGCAATACACAACTGGCTGGCGAAATCTGCGCGCACTGGGGGTGAAGCCTCGGTCAGTTCACGCTCGCCACCGTCTCCGTACCAACCTACCGCAGAGCCGGAGATCAACACGTGCGGGCGCTGCTCACGGGTGCCCAGCCAAGCCAGTAATTGCTCGGTAAGGGTGACACGGCTGGCCCACAACAAATTGCGCCGGGCGGCTGTCCAGGGCCTGTCGGCAATTGGCGCACCCGCAAGGTTGACCACCGCATCAAGATGATCGTTGGCCTCCAGCTGCTCCAGGCGCGCGATACCACGTACGCCGCTACCGCAGATTTTCGCCACCTGTTCAGGACGCCTGCTCCAAACCGTAAGCCGATGCCCTTGGCCCAGCCAGTACTGGCACAGATGCTTGCCAATCAAACCGGTGCCACCTGTCAGCAATATATGCATGGCTGTGTCCTCGCAGAATGCGGCGGTGGTCTATTTTTAACATCAAGGCACTTTTTTGACCCGACGCTCTCGTATAAACATAGGCCAACCTGCCCGCCAACACGGAATAACCTTATACAGAATTCTTGCATTGTACAGGTTTGCCTGACAGCGTAGTCTGCTCACAGCAAGGTTTGAAGAGGCCATCATGACAGTACCTATCGCCATCATCGGGGCCGGCATTGCCGGTTTGTCAGCCGCCCAGGCCTTGCAGAAGGCCGGGCAATCCGTGCACTTGTTCGACAAAGGCCACGGCAGTGGCGGGCGCATGGCCAGCAAGCGCAGCGAGGCCGGCGCGCTCGACCTGGGCGCACAGTACTTTACTGCCCGTGACCGACGTTTTGTCGATCAGGTGCAGCAATGGGTGGCTGCCGGCTGGGCCGAGCAGTGGAAGCCTCAACTGTACAACTACCGTGATGACGAACTCACGCCCTCCCCCGATGAGCAAACGCGCTGGGTAGGCGTGCCACGCATGAGCGCCATCACCCGAGGCTTGCTCAAGGACGTCACCGTCAACTTCGGCTGCCGCATAGCGGAAGTGTTTCGCGGCAAGCAGTACTGGCACCTGCAGGACACCGAAGGTTGCAGCCACGGCCCCTACAGCCGTGTGGTCATCGCCGTCCCGGCACCGCAGGCCACGCCACTTCTGGCCGCTACACCAAAGCTGGCTGCGGTGGCCGCTGGGGTGCAAATGGAACCTACCTGGGCCGTCGCCCTCGCCTTCGAGGCACCACTGGATACACCGATGCAAGGCTGCTTCGTGCAGGACAGCCCGCTGGGCTGGCTGGCCCGCAATCGCAGCAAGCCTGGCCGCGACGAGCACCTGGACACCTGGGTACTCCACGCCACGTCAGACTGGAGCCGGCAGCACATCGACCTGCCGAAGGAAGAAGTCATCGAGCAGTTGTGGGGCGAATTCGCCGAACTGGTCGGCTGCGTGGTACCGCCGCCTACCTTCGCCCTCGCCCACCGCTGGCTCTATGCCCGCCCCAGCAGCAACCATGAGTGGGGGGCACTGGCCGATGCTGACCAGGGCTTGTACGCCTGTGGGGACTGGTGCCTGTCCGGGCGTGTCGAGGGCGCATGGCTCAGTGGCCAGGAAGCAGCGCGGCGCTTGCTCGAACACCTTGAGTGATGCAGAACTGTACAAAAATACTAGTTTGCATAACTTCAGCGCTGTGCTGAAATAAACCTGTACAAGTTTTTAGTCGCGTACAGGTTTATTTTCGGAGGCAGCCATGCACGACCCTTCAGCCCACAGCAAGCCGCGTATCGCCATCAGCGCCTGCCTGACCGGGCACAGCGTGCGCTATAACGGCGGCCACAAGGCCTCCGACCTGTGCCGTAAACAGCTGGAGCATCACTTCGACTGGTTACCCGTGTGTCCGGAAGTGGCAATCGGCCTGGGCGTTCCGCGCGACCCGATTCGGCTGGTCGGCAACCCCGAGCAGCCCGAAGTGCTCGGCACCCGTGACCCCGGCAAAGACCTGACCGACCCGCTGCGCACCTATGGCGAGCAGATGGCCGACGAACTTGACGACATCTGTGGCTACATCTTCATGCAGAAGTCTCCTTCTTGCGGCCTGGAACGGGTAAAGGTTTATCAGGACAATGGCCACCCGGCCGTGCATGGCGGCCGTGGCGTCTATGCCCAGGCTTTCTGCGCATTGCGCCCGGACCTGCCAGTTGAAGAAGAAGGCCGCCTGCATGACCCTGTGCTGCGCGAGAATTTCATAAGCCGCGTTTACGCCTACGCCGACTGGCAGCGCCTGCTGGCCGAGGGCCTGAACCGTGGCGCTCTGGTGCGCTTCCATTCGCGCTACAAGTATTTGCTGATGGCCAACAACCCTCAGGCCTATCGCACCCTCGGCCGCCTGCTTGGCAGCATGAGCAAGGATGACGAACCACAGAGCATCGGCCAGCGCTATTTCAGCCAGCTGATGCAGGCCCTGCGCCGCTGCGCCAGCCGCGGCACCCACAGCAACGTGCTGCAGCACCTGAGCGGTTACTTCAAGGATGCCCTGACGCAGCAGGACAAGGCCGAGTTGCAGGCAGTCATCGGCCAATACCAACAAGGCGTGGTACCACTGGTAGTGCCACTGACCTTGCTCAAACACCATTTGCGCAAGCACCCAGACCCCTACCTGCAGCAACAAGCCTACCTGCAGCCTCACCCCGAGAGCCTGGGCTTGCGCAATGCGGTCTGAGGACTTGCTGCCCATCGGCGAACTGGCCCGTCGCACTGGCGTGAACCCGGTCACCCTGCGCGCCTGGGAACGCCGTTATGGGTTGCTCAAACCACAGCGCACTGCCAAGGGGCATCGCCTGTACCCACTTGAGCAGGTCGAACGCGTCGAGGCCGTCCTGGCCTGGCTGCAGCGTGGCGCGTCGGTCGGCCAAGTCCGCGAGTTGCTCGACAAACCCACCAGCACCCCACCGAAGGGTGACTGGCAAGCCCGGCAATTCCAGCTGATCGAAGCCATCGCCAGCCTTTCACAGCGCGCCCTCGACCAGCAACTCAACCAGGCCATGGCGCTGTACCCGGCAGTCACCCTGTGCGAGCAATTGCTGCTGCCGCTACTCGACATGCTCGACCTGCGCTGGCGCAATTACTTCAACGCTCGGCTGGAGCAGGTGTTTTTTCACAGTTGGCTGCGCAGCAAGCTCGGTGCCCGCGTGTACCACGACAACCAGCTGCTGCAAGGTCCTGCAGTATTGCTGGCCGAAGACAGCGAACGCACCTTCAGCCCAGGCCTATGGTTGTGCGCCTGGCTGCTTACCAGCAACGGCTTCCCGGTGGAAGTGCTCGAGCAGCCCGTCGCAGGCTCGCAGTTGCTAAGCGCCGTCAACGCGCTGAAACCACGCGCCTTGCTCCTGCACCTGGGGCCACGCATCGACGACAAGGCGTTGCAGCGCACCCTGCAAGGCTTGCCGGTCCCCAAACTACTGGGCGGTACCACGCTAGCGCTGCATGAAGCCCGCTTGAAGGCTTTTGAGCTGCCCGACCTTTTCCTGTTCGACACCCCGCAGGCGGCATTGCGCGCGCTTCAAGCCCTTGATCGACAGCCTGTAGAGATAAATCCCCCATGCACCTGACCTGGCTGCGCAGCGACCTGCGTATCGATGACAACACTGCACTCAGCGCCTCCACCGAGCGCGGCCCGACCATCGCCCTGTGGCTGGTCAGCCCCGGACAATGGCAAGCCCATGATGATGCCGACTGCAAAGTCGACTTCTGGCTGCGTAACCTGCATGACCTGCGCCAATCACTGGAAAAGCTGAACATACCCCTGCTGATCCGTAGAATTGAGACTTGGGACCAGGCGCCACAGGCGGTGCTCGATGTCTGCCGCCAACATCAGGTGCAAAGCGTGCACTGGAACGAGGAGTACGGCATCAATGAGCAGCGCCGGGATGATGCCACCCGGGCACTGCTGGAAAAGTCGGGCATCCAGGCGCACAGTTACCTCGACCAGCTGTTCTTCCGTCCGGGCACCCTACTGACTCGCAGTGGCGATTACTTCCAGGTGTTCAGCCAGTTCAAGAGAACCTGCCTGGAGCATCTGCACCGCAGCCTGCCGGCCCTGGCACGACGGGTGAAGCGCCAGGCACCGTTGAACATCGACAGCGACCCGGTCCCGCAATATGTAGAGGGCTTCGGAAAAACCACGCACGCACTGCGCGACCACTGGCCAGCCGGTGAAGCTGAGGCACAGTCCCGTCTGTCACGCTTCCTCGACGAAACCATCGACGACTACCACCACTTGCGCGACATACCTGCCAAGCCCGGCACCAGCCAGCTTTCCCCCTACCTGGCCGCCGGCGTGATTTCGCCCCGCCAATGCTTGCACGGTGCACTGGCCGGCAACCGGGGCGAGTTCGACAGTGGTAGCACGGGCGTGCAGACCTGGATCAACGAGCTACTCTGGCGCGAGTTCTACAAGCACATCCTCAGCGGTTATCCACAGGTCTCGCGCCATCGTGCCTTCCGCGCCCAGACCGAAGCCCTGCCCTGGCGTGACGCTCCGGCAGACCTGGAGGCCTGGGAGCAGGGCCGCACCGGCTTCCCGATCATCGATGCCGCCATGCGCCAACTGCTGCACACCGGGTGGATGCACAACCGCTTGCGCATGGTCGTGGCCATGTTCCTCAGCAAGAACCTGCTGATTGACTGGCGCAAAGGCGAGCGGCACTTCATGCGCCACCTGATAGACGGCGACCTGGCCGCCAACAACGGGGGTTGGCAGTGGAGTGCGTCCACCGGCACCGACGCGGTGCCCTATTTCCGCATCTTCAATCCGGTTTCACAGTCGCAGCGCTTCGATCCACAGGGGCAGTTCATTCGGCACTGGGTACCGGAACTACGGGAGCTCGATGAAAAAGCCATCCATCACCCCATTAAATCGACGGACCTTTTCGGTAATACTTCGTACCTAAGTCCAATCGTAGATCTCAGCAGCAGTCGCCAGCGGGCCCTGGAAGCATTCAAAGGGCTGCCACGCCGGCAGAATCAGGGGATAACGTCTTGATTAACTCGCGTAGTTTTTGGGTTACAGGCGCAAGCAACGGACTTGGCTTGGCTTTGGTGGAGCGGATGCTCGATGAAGGACATCGCGTTGCCGCGAGTGGCAAGGATAGCGATGCACTGGATGATTTGGGGTCACGCTACGGCAGCCAATTGTTGCGTTTGCCGTGGCAGTTGCATGAAGAACAACACGTCACCGATGCGTGCCAACAGATTTGCCATGCCTGGTGTTCGCTGGACGGGCTGATCCTCAACACCGGCACCACCGATTACCTGCCAGACAATGTCAGTGACAGTGAGCTGATCGAAGCGATCATCACCACCAACCAGCTGGCCGCAGAGCATTGCCTGAGCAAAGCGCTGCCGTTGCTGGCAAAGGGGCAGTCGCCCCAGGTGATGGCGCTTTTCAATCGCTATTCGGCATTGCAACTGTTTGCACCGACACAGGTGACTGCGGGCTGGAACAACTTGCCGCAATGGCTGCGTGAGCAGCGCAAGGCCCTTGAGGAGCAAGGGGTAGCACTGACCATTGTTGGGCCACAATCGCTGAAGGTAACGGTAACGTCGGCACAGGCGATACCGGAGGCGTGGACGCCCGGCAGTGCCGCTGAGGAGTTATTGCGGCGGTGGCCTCAGCGAGAGCCGGAACTGATTCTGGAGACTCTGGACGTCAGTAGCCTGTGGCCGCTGACGCGCTAACACCTGAAATCAGCACTACCGTCTTCGCGGGCATTGCCCGCGAAGGGGTGAATGCTGGTGAACTCAGAGCGCCATTCGGTAATGCAGGCTGTAGCTTTCTACGCCATCATTGGGCTCTTTGATGCCGGCGTTCGAGTAGTGAATCGCCCGCACCCCAATCTCATGCCCGCCGGCAAAGCGCAAACCAAAGCCGATGCGGTCCTCGAACTGGAAAGCCGAACCCAGCTCGTTGCTTTCCAGCTCGGTGCTGGAGAATGCCGCCACCCCGATCCCCGCTTCGATGTAAGGCTTCACCGACTCCCCGGCAAACTCATAGACGAACACTGGTGCGAAGGACAGGCTGTGATTGCTCGCGGTCTCGTCGCCATCCCAGTAGGTGTAGGCCCCATCCCAATAGCCGGTCAGCCGGCCAACGCTGGTCTGCCACCAGCTCGCGTCCCAGTTCGATTGCAACCCCAGACGATATACCATGGTCGAATCACCGGTCTGCCCCACCGAAAACGAAGCGTCGGCAGCTTGTGCCGACATCGCTTGACCCATAACAAAGGCAGCAGCCGCTGCCAAGCCGAGCAGTTTCCTCATAAGAAACATCCTTCCTGATGCTGTTGTTAGTGTCCGCCTCATCTCAGGCAAAGCGGTAGAAAGCAGAAGTGGAACGATAGTTCAGCCGTTCTTCACGTTTTTTTCACAACGCAAAGCTTTGCACATCGTCGGACTTATGCCACAGCACAGGTAGGATTTTTCTTAAGGTTTCGGGATCAGCGCTTGTCCAGAAGCGTGCAGCGCCGGCTGGGCCTTCGGCCAACAGATCATTGCCACCCAGCAGTCGTCGCAATTGACGCGCCACGGCCGCACCGGTGTCGATAATCGCCACGTCGTCCGGCACCATGCCGGACAGCAATGGGCGAAGGAAAGGGTAATGGGTGCAGCCGAGGATCAGCGTATCGCACCCTGCTGCCAGCAGCGGCTGCACGTAACCTTGCAGCATCTGGCGCAACGCCGGACTTGCAAGGTCACCGGTTTCGATCAGCTCGACCAGCCCCGGGCAAGGCTGGGTAATAACCTGTACGTCGTTGGCGAAGCGGTCGAGCAAGGCTGCGAACTTGGCACTCTGCAGAGTACCGGTAGTGGCCAGCACACCGACCACGCCCGAGCGGGTGGCGGCCGCAGCAGGCTTCACGGCCGGCTCCATGCCCACCAACGGCCAGGTCGGATACAGCTCACGCAGGTCGGCCACTGCCGCCACCGTGGCGGTGTTGCAGGCCAACACCATGGCCTTTGCGCCTTGTTCATGGAAGAACCCGGCAATGTGCCGGCAGCGCTCGCGGATATAGTCCGCCGACTTCTCACCGTAGGGTATATGCCCGCAGTCGGCCACATACAGCAACGTCTCGTTGGGCAGCAGGCGCTGGATCTCGGCCAGCACCGACAAACCGCCAACCCCCGAGTCCATGACGCCGACCGGCGCCGAGCGCTCAGCCATCGCGCTTGCCACAGACCGTGCAAGCCGGGTCGCGCTTGACACGAAGCTCGCGGATACGGGTGCCGAGGGCATCGATCAACAGCAAGCGGCCGACCAACGGCTCACCGAAGCCAGCCAGCAGCTTCATCGCCTCCAGCGCCTGCAGGCTACCCACCAGCCCCACCAGAGGGCCAATGACGCCAGCTTCGCTGCACGTCAGTTCAGCTTCGCTACCATGCCCGTACAGGCAGTGGTAGCACGGGCTGTAGTCGCGCCGCGGGTCGAACACCGACAGTTGACCTTCCAGACGGATGGCCGCACCGCTGACCAGCGGCTTGCCAGCGGCGAAACAGGCAGCGTTGACCGCCTCGCGGGTTGAGAAATTGTCGGAGCAGTCCAGCACCAGGTCGACCGCCGCCACCGCAGCCGCCAGCGAGTCCTCGTCCAGTGCCTGGCGGTGAGCAACCAGGCTGACTTCCGGGTTGATTGCCTGCAAGCGCTGCAAGGCCGAGTCGACCTTGCTCATGCCGACGCTGGCACTGTCGTGGATTACCTGGCGTTGCAGGTTGGTCAGGTCGACGGTGTCGAAGTCGGCCAGGTGCAGCTCACCCACTCCGGCCGCGGCCAGGTAAAGGGCCACTGGCGAGCCCAAGCCACCCAGCCCGACAATCAGCGCTTTGCTCTGCTTGAGCCGCAGTTGGCCATCGATGTCGATCTGAGCCAGCAGCACCTGGCGGCTGTAACGCAGCAGTTCCTGATCACTCAGCATGGCAGTCGCCCCAGGGTAATGCGTTCATGGCCGCCCAGGTCCGTGCGGCTGGCCACCTCGATAAAGCCATGTTCAGCCAGCAGAGCGCGTACCGCTGCCGCCTGATCGTAGCCATGTTCCAGCAGTAGCCAGCCACCTGGCAACAGGTGCGCTGGGGCCTGGGTGGCGATCACACGAAGGTCGTCCAGGCCATCGGCACCGGCCACCAGGGCACTGCTGGGTTCGAAGCGCACGTCGCCGGCCACAAGGTGCGGGTCTTCAGCGGCGATGTAGGGCGGGTTGCTGACAATGAGGTCAAAACGCTCCCCGGCCAGGCTGTCGAACCAGTGGCTTAGCCTTACCCGAGCGTTGGCCAGGCCTAACCGCTGGCGGTTGCGCTCGGCGAGGGCGGCAGCCTCCTCCACCCGGTCAACCGCTGTCACCTGCCAGGCCGGGCGCTCGCTGGCCAGCGCCAGAGCGATGGCACCCGTACCGGTACCCAGGTCGAGAACCTTGGCTGGCGAAGCGGGTTGCAGCTCAAGGGCCGTCTCGACCAGCAGCTCGGTATCCGGCCGCGGGATCAGGGTATGCGGGGCAACCTCCAGGTCGATCTTCCAGAAGCCCTGCAGCCCAAGGATATAGGCCACTGGCTCGCCGCCCCGGCGGCGCTTCAGGTAGCCGGCATAGGTCTCGGCATCTTCGCTGCTGACAATACGCTCGGGCCAGGTATGCAGGTAGCTGCGCGATTTACCGATGGCCGCAGCCAGCAGCAGTTCGGCATCCAGGCGCTCAGTGGGCGATTCGGGCAACTGCGCGTTGCGCAACAGGCTGGCGATGACAGTCATCAGTCCCCCAAGGCGGCCAGTTGATCGGCCTGGTATTCGGCCAGCAGCGGTTCGATCACCGCGTCTACGCCACCGCTGAGGATGTCGTCCAGCGAATACAAGGTCAGGTTGATGCGGTGATCGGTCACCCGGCCCTGTGGGTAATTGTAGGTGCGGATGCGCTCGGAGCGGTCACCGGAACCCACCAACAGCTTGCGCTCACTGGCAATGGCGTTCTGCGCGGCACTGGTCTGCATGTCGTTCAGCTTGGCCGACAGCCAGGACATGGCACGGGCGCGGTTCTTGTGCTGCGAGCGCTCCTCCTGGCATTCGACCACGATACCGGTGGGCAAGTGGGTGATGCGGATCGCCGAGTCGGTCTTGTTGACGTGCTGGCCGCCGGCACCGGAGGCACGGTAGGTATCCACGCGCAGGTCGGCCGGGTTGATTTCGATGGCAGCCTGCTCGTCCGGCTCGGGTAGCACCGCCACCGTGCATGCGGAAGTGTGGACACGGCCTTGGGACTCGGTCTCGGGCACACGCTGAACCCGGTGCGCACCGGACTCGAACTTGAGCTTGCCGTAGACGTTCTCGCCCTCGACGCGGGCAATGATTTCCTTGTAGCCGCCGTGCTCGCCTTCGTTCTCGGACAAGATCTCCAGGCGCCAGCCGCGCTTTTCGGCGTAGCGCGAGTACATGCGGAACAGGTCACCAGAGAAGATGGCTGCCTCGTCGCCACCCGTACCGGCGCGGATTTCGAGAAACACGTTGCGGCCGTCGTTGGGGTCTTTGGGCAGCAGCATGCGCTGCAGTTGCGCCTCCAGCGTCAGCAGTTGCTCCTTGGCTTCACGCACCTCTTCCACGGCCATTTCGCGCAGGTCCGGGTCACTGTCCTTGAGCAGCGCCTGGGCGCCTTCGAGGTCGTCCTGGACTTTACGCCACTCTTTATAGGCAGCGTAAACCGGCTCGACCTCGGCATACTCACGTGAGTAGGCGCGAAAACGCGTCTGGTCGGAAATAACCTCGGCGTCACCGAGCAGGGCGGTGAGTTCTTCAAAACGGTCCTGGAGGATTTCCAGTTTGTTCAGCAGCGACGCTTTCATTGCGGGGATTTGTCCGTGGAGCCCTCGTTGAGGGCAAAGAGTTCCTGGGCCATGGCCAGCGCATCGAGGCGGCCCTCGGCCGAGAGCTTTTTCAGCTGCACGCTGGGCGCATGCAGGAGTTTGTTGGTCAGGCCCCGGGCCAGTTGGGCCAGCACGTCTTCGGGGTTGCCGCCATTGGCCAGCAGGCGCAGGGCCTTTTGCAGTTCTTCGTCGCGAAGGCGCTCACTTTGCTGGCGATAGGCCCTGAGCACGTCCACTGCAGCCAGTTCGCGCAGGCGCAGCATGAAGTCTTCGGCGCCCACGGATACCAGCTCTTCGGCCGCCTGAGCTGCACCCTGGCGGCTCTTGAGGTTTTCTGCCACTACATCGTGCAGGTCGTCGACGGTGTACAGGTAGACATCATCCAGCTCGCCGACTTCGGTTTCGATATCGCGAGGTACAGCGATGTCGACCATGAAAATCGGCTTGTGTCGGCGCTGTTTCAGTGCACTCTCGACCGCGCCCTTGCCCAGAATCGGCAACTGACTGGCGGTGGAACTGATCACGATGTCACTGTTGGCCAGTTCCTGTGGAATGTCTGCCAGCAGCACGGCATGCGCACCGAACTGCTCGGCCAGGATGCTGGCGCGCTCCAGGGTGCGGTTGGCCACCACGATACGGCGTACGCCCTGCTCGTGCAGGTGGCGGGCGACCAGGGTGATGGTTTCGCCGGCACCGATCAGCAGGGCCTGGCTGCGGCCCAGGTCGGCGAAAATCTGCTTGGCCAGGCTGACCGCGGCGAACGCAACCGAAACCGGGTTTTCACCGATGGCCGTATCGGTACGCACCTGCTTGGCGGCGCTGAAGGTGGCCTGGAACAGGCGCCCAAGCAACGGCCCGACGGTACCGGCTTCGCGGGCCACGGCGTAGGCGGACTTCATCTGGCCCAGGATCTGAGGCTCGCCCAGAACCAGCGAGTCCAGGCCCGAAGCCACACGCATCATGTGCTTCACGGCGTCGTGCTCTTCATGCACGTAGGCGCTGGCGCGCAGCTCGTCGAGGCTGAGGCGGTGATAGTCGGCCAGCCACTGCAGCACGGCGTCGGCGGACAGGTGGTCCTGCTCTATATAAAGCTCACTGCGGTTGCAGGTCGACAGGATCGCCGCCTCGCGGCTGGACGTCAGTCGGCAGAGCTGCTGCAGGGCGTCTACCAGCTGCTCTGGGGTAAACGCCACGCGCTCGCGTACGTCTACCGAGGCAGTCTTATGGTTGATACCAAGTGCAAGAAAGGCCATGCAAGGTCGCTGGTTGTGACGGGAAGCCGATAATTGTCCTCTTTCGCAGGTTTCAGGACAACCACCGTTCGCTATTGTGCTGATAGTCCTGCGGCTATCGCCGCTCGCGGCCGAGCATCAGCGTCGATTTCAGGTTTCACTCCCGCTTTTGATCTTCGCGACTTCAGGAGGCCGGAGAGAGGGGACCCCGGAGCGCAGCGCAGGGGGCGGATGATGGGAGCGCAGCGTTTTTTGGTGGGCTTGCCCCGTGACAACGGACGCCAAGAAGCTGGCTACAGAGCTAACTGCCTTAAGCCTTTTGCGAAAAGGTGAGTCAGCGTCGCCATCGCAAATGACGGTTCGCCGAGTCAAAACAGACCACTTCGCTTCTTGCTTCTTGCTTCTTGCTTCTTGCTTCTTGCTTCTTGGATGTGAGCATCCACATCAAGTAGGTATTCATTCGCGAAGGTGGCGCGTAGTCACCTTTCCGCCCTTCCGGCGGGTTACTTTGGTCGTGGCCAAAGTAACCAAAACCGTCGGCTCCCATCATCCGGCCCCTACGCTGCGCTCCGGGGTCCCCTCGCTCCGGACTTGCTCACGGGAGGACCGCGCTGCAGGCCCCATCCTGGGGCCCAGCGCTTGACGGGCATCCATGCCCGTCACCTCCCTCCGCAAGCCCTGCGCTCGGCCTCCTGAAGTCGCAATCTGCGTCGCCTGAACTATCGCGCGCTTAGAAGCAAAAGCAAGAGCAAGAGCAAGAGCAAGAGCAAGAGCAAGAGCAAGAGCAAGAGCAAGAGCAAGAGCAAGAGCAAGAGCAAGAGCAAGAGCAAGTTGGAAAAACCGTAATGCATGGTTCATTCAATAAAGACACGATCGATAGCCTGCTGGTCGCGAAATTGGCCGGCCAGTTTCAATATCGCCCAGGCCAACTAAGCCGACCAAAGCGAGAAAACTCCTAAATATTTCCAGAGGACTTATCCACTAGCTTGTAGTCCATTTCCCAAATATATGCCCAGCTGTTGCCCTCCCCCCTTTCCGCGCCTAGCCTTGCCAATCACTGACGGGGTAAGTCCCGTCGTCACATCAATATTCCGTACCCACATTCTTGCCAAGGAGCGGTAAACATGGCTTTTGACGCGTATTTGCAAATCAGCGATATCCCAGGCGAAGCCTTGGACGAAAAGTACAGCAAGTGGATTGAAGTGACCGGTTATGACTTCGGTGTAAGCCAAAGCACCTCCGCCGGCGGCGCCAGCTCTGGCCGCACCGCAGCCAGCAACTTCACCTTCACTAAGTTTCTCGACAGCGCCAGTTGCAAACTGATGGAGGCCAGTTGTGCAGGCCAGCATTTCAAGGAAGTGAAACTCGCGCTGTGCCGCGCGGGCGGCGACAAGCTCAAGTATTACGAAATCATTCTCGAAGAAGTGATCATCGCCGACTACACCCAGAGCGCCGCCGATGGCGTGCCGATCGAGGTGGTTCAGCTCGACTACGGCCGAATCAAGACCACCTATACCCAGCAAAAACGCACCGACGGCTCCGGCGGCGGCAACATTGCTGGCGGGTGGGACCGGATCGGTAACAAGAAGTACGCATGAGGGGTCGCCATGTCTGAAGCCCGTGCGTTCATCAACCCCCGGATGCAAAACTACCACACGCTCAAGGCCGGTCTCGCGCTGACCCGGCACTCGGCCAGCAAGTTTGACATCCTCAATTCGCACATTTTCAACAGCGTGGTCAGAGGCGGCGAACTGGTGATCGTCGGTGACTGGTCCACGCCTTCCTGCACCAGTCAGGAGGCGTATCTGATGTCGAAAGCTGCCGTGACCCATATGGGGCTGATGCGCAGCGGGCAAGGTGCCGATGAGTTTTTTCTGGAGAACTTCGAACTGTTGAAGAGCTTGCTCGCCCACGCGTCAATGGGTGCAGGCGTGGTTAGCGATGGCTGGAGCAAGCATCTGAAAGCAATTGAGGGCACATTGCTGGAAATCGAGAAATTGCACAGGGAGCATCTGGGCTCAGGGACGCTCAATGCCCGCGACCAGTTTTATGCCAAGCGTGCGGCACTGTTCTCGAAACTTGACGAACAGTTGGGCCAGCTGGCGGGGTTCGGCGCTGGATTGCGCAACAAGGGATCGATCAAGAGGACACTGGCCATTTCTACGAAAAGCTATTTGCACACGGGTGAAATTGCGGGGTATGCGGATAAGGTTGCCGGGGTGGGCAAGGCTGCCAACCTGATCAAAAAAGGAACCTATATTGGCATAGCGCTTGACGTAGCAGCGACGGGGCTAGAGATTCGCCAGGCTTGTATTCTGGGCAGAGAAAGCGAATGCCAGCGAGCTGCATATGTAAACTCTGCATCATTAGCTGGAGGTCTGGCTGGTAGCGCTGTAGGCGGTTACCTAGGAGGGAGTATTGTTGCACCCGCAGTATGTGCGGCACTAGGAGTAGGGACTGCCGGACTAGGGGCACTCACCTGCGCGGTCATCGGTGGCGCTGCCGGGGCGAAGTTAGCCGGTGATTTCGCAGGAGAAAAAGGCGAGGTATTAGGTGACTTTTTGTATCACGAGCTCTCAAAATGACTAACATAGAGCCAGGACTGATCGCGCTGATCCTGATTACAGCAATGCTAATTGCCGCTAGCGCGCAAATTATTATTTCACACAAATACACCGAGCATTTTGAATCTTTCCTGCCCACCTCTCGCCTCGTATCTGACAACATCAAAAATTACCAGCACGCCGGACTCTTGGGCAAAACAATAAGAACCGGTCAGATTGCAACACTGTTGGCCCTACCCAAAATCTTCATTTACAGGGGTTACGCTGATATTGAGGAAATAAAAAATTTCCCCCTCCGCGAAAAGCGCATTTTGTTAACCCTATGGGTTATTCACATCACCTTGTTCATTGCACTGATGCTGTCGCATTATCTATGACTTCATGCCGATACGACTTGCCCCGAATCGAAACCTGACGTGGTAACGTAACAAGGGGATATTTCCTACAAAAGCCTGTACCGCTGGCCGCGATAATTAGTGTAGAAGAGCTAAATACGTCCATGGATCTTCCTTGACAGGCCGTGTCGCCGGGGGAGGGATAGCAGCAAGCTACGGTGGTACTATTGCCACTAGGGAAACTCCGAACAAGTTGCTCATCAGTCGGAAATGGGCGGCTTAGGGATGCCGAAAAGCCCGCTTTTCAGTCGCTGATTATTGGATAACCAAGGCAAAGCCTTGGTTATCTGGACTCACGGGCGCACCTCTCCCGCAGCAGGCAATAATTGCCGGCGCACCATCCACAGATTCGACAGGGCAAACAGCGTGGTCAGTTGCGCCGTGTTCTTGGCCAAGCCGCGAAAACGAGTCTTTACATAGCCGGACTGGCGTTTGATCACCCGGAACGGGTGCTCCACCTTCGCACGCACTTGCGCCTTGGCCTTTTCGATCTTGCGCTTGGCTTGGTAGAGCACGCTGCGTTTGCTCAAGTGTTTGTAGGTGCTGCGGCGGGCAGCGACCTGCCATATCACCTGCCGTCCCTCGTGTTCTGGCCGCTTTTCCACGCCTGTGTAACCCGCATCCGCACACACGACATTCTCTTCGCCATGCAATAGCTGAGCGACCTCCGTCACGTCAGCTACGTTCGCGGCAGTGCCATGAACGTGATGCACCAGACCCGATTCAGCATCCGCGCCGATGTGGGCCTTCATGCCGAAATGGTGAGTCGGCCACAGGAACTGCCCCCGTAGCCGCTCGCAGAACCGTACGTGACACTCTCGCGTCATACGGCTCCCGTTATCCAACCTGTTGCTCGGTTACTTGCCAGTGATAAAACAGTCGAGGGGCAGCCTTATGCACCGTGTCCAACCATTTAGATATACGCCGCTTGCGCCCGTGAAGTATTTTGTACTTACGACCGGCCCAACGCTTGAGCGCGCTATCGATATGTCGAAAGATACCAAGCATGGCCGTCCGATAGAACGCGCCATAGTACTGCCACCAACCTTGTATCACTGGGTTGTAAAGCCGAGCCACAGCAGCCAGCGTCACATGAGTTTGGCGGCTGACCCGCCACTCGCGCACTGCTCGCCGCATCCGCTTCAACGCTTGCGCACTGACTCCCGGAAGGAAGCTGGTGAAAAGCTTGTTCTGCTGGCCGATTGCCTTCCTAGGTCTAAAAGTGAAACCAAGGAAGGTAAAGCTCACATGCGGATACCCTGCGCGTCGATTGCTGTCCTTGCAGTACACGATTTTCGATTTCTCGGGATGCATCGTGAGGCCACAAACCGCTAGACGTGAAGCGATTGAACGCATCACGTGTTCTGCTTGCCTCTGGCTACGACAATGCACTACCGCATCATCGGCATACCGGGCAAAAGGACAGTTTGGGCTATTTCGTTGCATCCATGCGTCAAAGGCGTAATGCATGAACAGATTCATCAACATGGGACTGATCACGCCGCCTTGCGGGGTGCCACGTTCGCGTTGAATGCGAACGCCATCTGCTGCCTCGAATGGAGCAACCAGCCATCGTTCGATGTACAGCAGTATCCAATCCTCTTTGATATGGGTTCGCACCGCTTTCATCAGCAGTTCATGATCAATGTGATCGAAAGCCGCCTTGATATCAAACTCCACCACCCAGTCGTATCGCCAGCAGCGTTCGCGTGTGATCGCTATGGCCTGTTTGGCTGAACGTCCTGGTCGGTATCCATATGAGTCCGGATGGAAAAGCGCATCCAGCTTTGGCTCGATGAGGAGTTTGACTACAGTTTGTGCGATACGGTCGCTGACCGTCGGCACTCCCAACCTGCGTATACCCCCCGATGCCTTCGGTATCTCAACAGCCTTGACCGGCGGCGGGAAATAAGACCCCGACGACATTCGATTCCATAGCTTGTAAAGATTCTTCGGCAGGTTCCGCTCAAAATCGGCAATGGTCTCATCGTCGATTCCAGCAGTTCCCCGGTTGGTTCTGACCTGCTGATAGGCCTCCCATATCACGCGCTTCGCTATGTTGTAAGGTTTGTTCGAACTCACACCGCTCATCCCCTGAGGTTGGCGGCGTTCGTTGACAGGATAACGCCTCCCCTTCGCTCCAGCTTCATTACAAAGCCTTCATCACTACTACAGGAGGCTCCGCCCCTTATTCCAGCATTGGTATTCTTCCTCATGGTTTTAGCCATTTGTCATTTTCCTTTGCATCTGGAACAAGGTTCTCACGTTCCGTACCCAAGCCTGTATGAAGATCATGCCGCCTTTACACCGGCTGCCACTGGGGCCGTAAGCAGGTAACGCCCCAACTCGTCCTGAAGCCAATACTCAACCTCAGTTTCGACAGCACTTTAGGGAATAACGATGCGTCATCGGACGGTTTGCTCTCGCTCATCTTCTCCATACTCACCTGCCATCATCATGGGATGACTTTTCCTCGGTCGCTCACCACCGCACCTTTTGGATGCAGCAGCACCGGGTGGTTTGAAGCCTGCTCCTGCAAGCCGACTTCGGAAGGCCTACTTCCATCTTCGGTACAGCATCACAGGTCATACGACCTGTGTTCGTGACACACAGTACTGGTTGCCCTTCTTCGTTTGATGCATTTCAGGATCGCGCTTGCCTTCCTTGTTCTTGGTCGAACTGGGCGCGTGGATGATGGTCGCATCGACAATGGTGCCCTGGCGCAACGACAGGCCCTTGTCTTGCAGGTAATTGTTGATGGTTTCCAGAATGCCGGCTGCCAACTGATGCTTCTCCAGCAGGTGCCGGAAGTTCATGATCGTCGTGTCTTCGGGGATCGGAGCGCTGAGCGTCAGACGAGCGAACTGGCGCATCGAAGTGATCTCGTACAGCGCCTCTTCCATGGCGGGATCGCTCAAAGAGAACCAATTCTGCAGCAGGTGAATGCGCAGCATGGTTTCCAGAGGATAAGGCTTGCGGCCACCGCCAGCCTTTGGGTAGTGAGGCTCGATCAACGCCACCAGTCCACTCCACGGAACCACCTGTTCCATCTCGGCCAGGAAACGCTCGCGACGGGTTTGCTTGCGCTTGCCGGCGTACTCGAAATCGGAAAAACTCATCTGACTCATGGGATGGCGGACTTGTAGAAGGCAGTTGGACGGAGGGCTATTTCAGCACAGGTCAGATGGCCTGTGCTGACTTGATCGGAGAATCCCTAGCGGGCGGCCGCATCGCGCTTCGACAAGCTCAAGCGGAATTATGAAAGCGCAGTGGCCATGGCCTGCGCCTTTCTTTGGCTACCCATGTGAAACGGGAACAGCCCCTAACTCCGCACATTACGCTTCTCATGGCGCTTGTGCTCTCCCATTTCCTGCTTCCAGGGACGTAAAATATACAGGCAGGGGTTGGGTCATTGCGTCAGAAGCCCCCTCGAACCTCTCCCCCACCCCGCTGTCCTACTTAGCACCACCCAGCCTGTAAACCACGACCTTCGCAGGTGGGTTTGCCCCCGCGCTTGTGTCATCATGCTCCGACCGCCGGTGAGTCCTCCTATAAGCCTTTTCTATGAACAAACCATACGCATTGCTGCTTGCCTTCGCCCTGCTCCAGGGCTGCCAGAGCCTGGCCCCGCAAAAGGCCGAGCCTCCCGTCGCCGAAGCTGGCAAGGGCGAGGCGGAAAAGCCCGTCGTGTATGGCTCGTTCAAGCAGGACACACTCTATAGCCTGTTGGTGGCAGAGCTGGCCGGCCAGCGCAACCGTTTCGACATTGCCCTGGCCAACTACACCGATCAGGCGGCAAAAACCCAGGACCCCGGGGTTTCCGAGCGCGCCTACCGCATTGCCGAGTACCTCGGCGCCGACGAGCCGTCACTGGAGAATGCGCTGGTCTGGGCGCGCAACGATCCGCAGAACCTCGACGCCCAGCGCGCCGCCGCCATTCAGCTGGCCCGCGCCGGTCGCTATGACGAGTCCATGACCTACATGGAAAAGGTACTGCAGGGCCAGGGCGACACCCACTTCGACTTCCTCGCCCTGTCCGCAGCGGAAACTGACTCGGGCACCCGCGACGGCCTGCTACAAAGTTTCGAACGCCTGCTGGTGAAATACCCCGACAACAGCCAGCTGATATTCGGCAAGGCCCTGCTGCTGAACCAGGACGGCAAGACCGAAGAAGCCTTGGAACTGCTCGAGTCGCACCCGCCACAAAACGGCGAAGTCGCCCCGATCCTGCTGCGCGCCCGTCTGCTGCAGGCCTTGGACCGTGGTCCGGAGGCACTGCCACTGCTGCGCGGTGCAATTCGCGACAACCCGGACGACAAACGCCTGCGCCTGACCTACGCTCGCACCCTGGTCGAACAGGACCGTATCGCCGATGCCAAAGGCGAGTTCATCAGCCTGGTCCAGCAATACCCCGATGATGACGAATTGCGCTACTCGCTGGCGCTGGTGTGCCTGGAGAACAAAGACTGGGATGAAGCCGAAGGCTACTTGCAGGAGCTGGTCGAGCGCGACAGCTACGTTGACGCCGCGCACCTGAACCTGGGCCGCATCCACGAGGAGCGCCACGACCCGGTTGGCGCTCTGCGTGAATACGCCCTGGTCGGCCCAGGCCCGGACTACCTGCCGGCACAGCTGCGCCAGGCCGACATCCTGATCGCCAACGGCCGCGGCAGCGATGCCTCGCGCCTGCTCGCCGAAGCGCGCGAAGCCCAGCCAGACTACGCCATTCAGCTATTCCTGATCGAATCGGAAAGCTACAGCAACAACAACAAGGACGCCCAGGCCAACCAGGTGCTGCAGCAAGCCATCAAACGCTACCCGGACGACCTTAACCTGCTTTACACCCGCGCCATGCTGGCCGAGAAGCGCAACGATCTGACGCAAATGGAAAAAGACCTGCGCGCCATCATCGCCCGCGAGCCAGAAAACGCAATGGCCCTGAACGCCTTGGGCTACACCCTGGCCGACCGCACCACCCGCTATGCCGAAGCCAAAGCGCTGATCGACAAGGCCCACCAACTGACCCCCGATGACCCGGCAGTGCTCGACAGCCTGGGTTGGGTCAACTATCGCCTGGGCAACCTCGAGGTAGCTGAAACCTACCTGCGCCAGGCCTTTGCCAACTTCCCCGACCACGAAGTGGCCGCCCACCTGGGCGAAGTGCTGTGGGCCAACGGCAAGCGCCGCGAAGCTCGCCATGTATGGGCCAAAGGCTTCGAAGCCCAGGCCGATAGCCCTATCCTGCGCAAGACCCTCTTGCGCCTGACCGGATCCGAGACTCTTTAACGCCATGTTCCTGCGCCATTGCATCACCTTTTCCTTGATCGCCCTGCTGGCCGGCTGTGCCGGCTTCGGTAGCCGCGAGGCCCTGCAAGGCCACGGCGACCCGCAGCAGTGGCGCGCCCACAAAGAGCAGTTGAGCAGCCTCGATGGCTGGCAGATCAACGGCAAGGTCGGCATCCGCGCCCCGCGCGATTCCGGCAGCGGTACGCTGTTCTGGCTGCAACGTCAGGACTACTACGACATTCGCCTGGCCGGCCCGCTGGGGCGGGGCGCCGCACGCCTGACCGGCCGCCCGGGTGGCGTCGTACTGGAAGTGGCCAATCAGGGCCGCTACGAAGCCGCCAGCCCTGAAGCATTGCTGGAAGAGCAACTGGGCTGGCAACTGCCGGTTTCGCACCTGGTCTGGTGGGTCCGCGGCCTGCCCGCCCCCGACAGCAAGAGCAAGCTGACCCTGGACGGCGACAGCCGTCTGGCCAGCCTGGACCAGGATGGCTGGCAGGTGAAGTACCTGAGCTATACCGAACAGAACGGCTACTGGTTGCCCGAGCGCCTGAAGCTGCACGGCAAGGACCTGGACGTGACCCTGGTGGTCAAGGACTGGCAGCCACGCCAGCTGGGGCACTGATCTCATGCACAAGCTCACCCTGCCCGCCCCGGCCAAGCTCAACCTGTGGCTGCACATCATCGGCCGCCGCGCGGATGGCTACCACGAGCTGGAAACGGTGTTCCAGTTTCTCGACCACGGCGACGAACTGAGCTTCGCCCTGCGTGACGATGGCGTGATCCACTTGCACTCCGAGATCGAGGCAGTCCCCCACGACAGCAACCTGATCGTGCGGGCCGCGCGCATGCTGCAAGCACAATCGGGCACCACACTCGGCGCCGACATCTGGCTGAACAAGGTACTGCCCATGGGCGGAGGTATCGGCGGCGGCAGCTCGGACGCCGCGACCACCCTGCTGGCCCTCGCCCACCTGTGGCAACTGGACTGGGACGAAGACCGCTTGGCCGCACTGGGTCTGAGCCTGGGCGCCGATGTGCCGGTGTTCGTACGCGGCCACGCGGCGTTCGCGCAAGGTGTAGGGGAGCAACTGACCCCGGTCGACCCGATCGAACCCTGGTATGTCGTGCTGGTGCCGCAAGTGTCTGTCAGTACAGTAGAAATTTTTTCACATCCGCAGTTGACACGTGATTCACTCCCCCTTAAGATGCGCCCCGTTCCCGAGGGAAACAGTCGAAATGACTGCCAACCGGTGGTAGAGCAGAATTACCCGGAAGTTCGCAATGCGTTGAATTCACTGGGAAAATTCACTGAGGCTCGACTAACCGGCACTGGAAGTTGTGTGTTTGGGGCCTTCCCAAGCAAAGCCGAAGCTGATAAAGTTCTGGCCCTTCTTTCAGCGACCCAAACAGGGTTTGTGGCGAAAGGAAGCAATGTTTCGATGTTGCATCGCAAGCTGCAAAGTCTGGTCAAGAAGTCGAGCGCATGAGCGTTCGCAGCAACAGATACAGGGGCGTCGCCAAGCGGTAAGGCAGCAGGTTTTGATCCTGCCATGCGTTGGTTCGAATCCAGCCGCCCCTGCCATTTTCCTTATACTCATCCAGGTATACCCTCAGCCTTCAGGTACTGCGCGTGTCCAAGATGATGGTCTTTACGGGGAACGCTAACCCCGATCTGGCTCGGCGTGTCGTACGTCAGCTGCATATCCCTCTCGGTGACGTCTCTGTCGGTAAATTCTCCGACGGCGAGATCAGTACTGAGATCAATGAAAATGTTCGCGGTAAAGACGTTTTCATTATTCAGCCGACCTGCGCCCCGACCAACGATAACCTGATGGAACTGGTAGTGATGGCCGACGCCTTCCGCCGCTCCTCAGCATCCCGAATCACCGCCGTGATTCCCTACTTCGGATATGCCCGCCAGGACCGCCGTCCGCGTTCGGCACGTGTAGCCATCAGCGCCAAAGTCGTTGCTGACATGCTCACTGTCGTAGGTATCGACCGTGTACTCACCGTTGACCTGCACGCTGACCAGATCCAAGGCTTCTTCGATATCCCCGTCGACAACATCTACGGCTCGCCCGTACTGGTTGACGACATCGAAGACCAGCGTTTCGAGAACCTGATGATCGTTTCCCCGGACATCGGTGGTGTCGTGCGCGCACGCGCTGTCGCCAAGTCCCTGGGCGTCGATCTGGGTATCATCGACAAACGCCGCGAGAAGGCTAACCACTCCGAGGTTATGCACATCATCGGCGACGTCGAAGGGCGCACCTGCATCCTGGTAGACGACATGGTCGACACCGCCGGCACCCTGTGCCACGCGGCCAAAGCCCTGAAAGAGCACGGCGCTGCCAAGGTTTACGCCTACTGCACGCACCCTGTTTTGTCGGGCCGCGCGATCGAGAACATCGAGAAGTCGGTACTGGACGAGCTGGTGGTGACCAACACCGTTCCGCTGTCCGCCGCTGCTCAAGCCTGTGATCGTATCCGCCAGCTGGATATCGCACCGGTTGTCGCTGAAGCGGTACGCCGCATCAGCAACGAAGAATCGATCAGCGCGATGTTCCGCTAAGCGGAACACACGCTGACGAAAAGCGCCCCGCCCCAACACTGGTTGTTGGGGCGGGGCTTTTTTGCCATCCCCGCTGGCGCTGGTCGCAAACGCCCTCGGGGGGCTATTTTGGAGAAACAAAATGACCGAATTCACCCTGAACGCTCAAGCGCGTACTGACCTGGGGAAAGGTGCGAGCCGCCGCCTGCGTCACTCCGCCAACATCCCAGCCGTTGTCTACGGTGGTAACAAGGACGCTCAGTCCCTGACCATCCTGGCCAAGGAAATCACCAAGCTGTTCGACAACGAGGCTGCCTTCAGCCACGTTCTGGAACTGAACGTCGACGGCGCCAAGCAAAACGTCATCGTCAAGGCCCTGCAGCGCCACCCGGCCAAAGGCTTCATCATGCACGCCGACTTCGTTCGCGTCGTTGCTGGCCAGAAACTGACCGCCAAGGTTCCGGTTCACTTCATCAACGAAGAAGCCCCGGCCAAGAAAGGCGGCGAGATCTCCCACGTTGAGTCCGAGATCGAAGTTTCCTGCGAAGCCAAAGACCTGCCTGAGTTCATCGAAGTTGACCTGGCCAACGCCGAAGTCGGCACCATCATCCACCTGTCGGACCTGAAAGCTCCGAAAGGCGTAGAGTTCGTCGCTCTGGCCCACGGTGATGACAAAGCTGTTGCCAACGTTCACGCTCCACGCGTTGCTCCAGAAGCAGAAGGCGCTGCCGAGTAATCCACTCGCACGCCGGCGTTGATCGGGTTACAGTGCCGCGCGCACTGTAACCCACCAACTCCAAGGAAGAGCCCCTGACGTGACCGCCATCCAGTTGATCGTCGGCCTGGGTAACCCCGGCCCCGAATACGAACAGACCCGGCATAACGCAGGGGCTCTTTTCGTTGAACGCATTGCCAGCGCCCAGCGTGTTTCGCTGACCGCTGACAAAAAATATTTCGGCCTGACGGCTAAATTCAGCCATCAGGGCAACGACGTTCGTTTGTTGATCCCCACCACCTACATGAACCGCAGCGGCCAGTCCGTAGCGGCCTTGGCCAATTTCTTCCGCATCAAGCCGGAAGCGATACTGGTGGCACACGACGAACTCGATCTGCCCCCGGGCGTTGCCAAGCTCAAGCGCGGCGGCGGCCATGGTGGGCACAACGGCCTGCGCGACATCATCGCGCAGCTCGGCAACCAGAACGATTTCCACCGCCTGCGGCTTGGCATCGGCCACCCGGGTGACGCCAAACTGGTCTCCAACTTCGTCCTGGGCCGCGCGCCGCGCGCCGAGCAGGAGAAGCTCGACGCCAGCATCGATTTTGCCCTCGGCGTGCTGCCGGACGTGCTTGCCGGCGATTTCGCCAAGGCGATGCGCGAGCTGCACAGCCAGAAGGCCTGATTTCCTTTAGAGAGGGGAATACCCATGGGTTTCAATTGCGGCATCGTCGGCCTGCCCAACGTCGGCAAGTCCACCCTGTTCAACGCCCTGACCAAGTCTGGCATCGCGGCGGAGAATTTCCCCTTCTGCACCATCGAGCCAAACAGCGGCATCGTGCCTATGCCCGACGCGCGCCTGGCTGCACTGGCTGAAATCGTCAAGCCAAACCGCATCCTGCCGACCACCATGGAATTCGTCGACATCGCCGGCCTGGTTGCCGGTGCCTCGAAAGGCGAAGGCCTTGGCAACAAGTTCCTCGCCAACATCCGCGAGACCGATGCCATTGCCCATGTGGTGCGCTGCTTCGAAGACGAGAACGTGATCCACGTTTCCAACAGCGTCGACCCCAAGCGTGACATCGAGATCATCGACCTCGAACTGATCTTCGCCGACCTCGACAGCTGCGAAAAGCAACTGCAGAAGGTAGCCCGCAACGCCAAGGGCGGCGACAAGGAAGCCTTGGCGCAAAAGGCCATTCTGGAAAAGCTGATCCCGCACTTCACCGAAGGCAAGCCTGCGCGCAGCCTGATGAAGCACATGGCTGACGACGAAAAGGCCGTCATCCGTGGCTTCCACCTACTGACCAGCAAGCCAGTGATGTACATCGCCAACGTGGCCGAAGACGGCTTCGACAACAACCCGCACCTGGACGTGGTCAAGGCCATTGCCGAGGAAGAAGGCGCGGTAGTGGTGCCGGTGTGCAACAAGATCGAAGCGGAAATCGCCGAGCTGGAAGACGGTGAAGAGAAAGACATGTTCCTCGAGGCCCTGGGCCTGGAAGAGCCTGGCCTGAACCGCGTGATCCGCGCCGGTTACGAGCTGCTGAACCTGCAGACCTACTTCACTGCCGGCGTGCAGGAAGTACGCGCCTGGACCGTACGCGTCGGTGCCACTGCCCCGCAGGCAGCCGGCGTTATCCACACCGACTTCGAAAAAGGCTTCATCCGCGCTGAAGTGGTGGCCTATGACGACTTCATCCAGTTCAAGGGTGAAGCCGGTGCCAAGGAAGCCGGTAAGTGGCGTCTGGAAGGCAAGGATTACATCGTCAAAGATGGCGACGTGATGCACTTCCGCTTCAACGTCTAAGCGGTAACCTGCAGCACACACAAACCCCTTGAGGCTTGCGCTTCAAGGGGTTTTGTTTTGCCCAGGCATGCGCGCCCCTTGCAGGGGCGGCCTTGTGTCGCGCTGTGCCGCAAAGCGGCCCCCGCCCCCAGCATCTAAGCTGAGGTTCAGCGCCCTTCTCGCCCAGAGCCGACACCATGCCCCAACCCACTCGTTTCGACTGGCAACGCTGGTTACCCGGCCTGGCCACCCTGCTCCACTACAAGGCAGCCTGGCTACCCAAGGACATCGCCGCCGGCCTGGTGCTCACCACCATGCTGGTACCTGTGGGCATCGCCTACGCCGAGGCTTCCGGCGTCCCCGGCATCTATGGCCTGTACGCCACCATCATCCCCCTGTTGGCCTATGCCCTGTTCGGCCCCAGCCGCATCCTGGTGCTGGGCCCGGACTCGGCGCTGGCCGCGCCTATCCTGGCTGTGGTGGTGCAATACGCGGCCAGCGACCCGCAGCAGGCGATCGCCATCGCCAGCATGATGGCCCTGGTCGCCGGGGCGTTCTGTGTGATTGCCGGGCTGCTGCGCCTGGGCTTTATCACCGAGTTGCTGTCCAAGCCCATCCGCTATGGATACATGAACGGCATCGCCCTGACCGTATTGATCAGCCAGTTGCCCAAGCTGTTCGGCATCAAAGTCGACAGCGAAGGGCCCTTGCGCGACCTTTGGTACTTGGGCCAGGCGCTGTTCGCCGGCCAAGGGCACTGGCCAAGCTTCATCGTGGGTGCCGGTAGCCTGGGGCTGATTCTGCTGCTCAAACCGTTCAAGCGCCTGCCGGGCATCCTGATCGCCGTGGTACTGGCGACGCTGGCAGTGAGCCTGTTCAACCTTGATCAGGTGGGCGTCAAGGTACTCGGGCAATTGCCCCAGGGCCTGCCCAGCTTCGTCTTCCCCTGGGTAAGCGACATCGACCTGATAGAAGTGTTACTGGGCGGGATTGCAGTAGCGCTGGTGTCGTTCGCCGACACCAGTGTGCTGTCACGCTCCTATGCTGCACGCCTCAAGATGCGGGTAAACCCCAACCAGGAAATGTTCGGCCTGGGCGTCGCCAACCTGGCCTCGGGGCTGTTTCAGGGAATCCCGATCAGCAGCAGTTCATCGCGCACCCCCGTGGCTGAAGCCGCCGGCTCGCAAACCCAGCTCACCGGCATCATCGGCGCGCTGGCGGTGACCCTGTTGCTGCTGGTAGCCCCCGATCTGATGCAACACCTGCCCAACAGTGCTTTGGCTGCGGTGGTCATTGCCGCAGCACTGGGGCTGTTCGAGTTTGCTGACCTCAAGCGTATCTTCCGCATGCAGCAGTGGGAGTTCTGGCTGTCGTTCACCTGCTTTGTCGGCGTGGCGGTGTTCGGCGCCATTCCCGGTATCGGCATTGCTGTGGCGGTGTCGGTAATCGAGTTCCTGTGGGACGGCTGGCGGCCGCACTACGCGGTGCTCGGCCGGGCCGATGGGCTGCGCGGATACCATGACATACAGCGTTATCCACAAGCCCGGCGTATTCCAGGGCTGGTGCTGCTGCGCTGGGACGCGCCGTTGTTCTTTGCCAACGCCGAACAATTCCAGAACACGGTGATGGCGGCGGTGGACGCGTCGCCAACGCCTGTGCAGCGGGTAGTGATTGCCGCTGAGCCCGTGACCAGCATCGATATCACTTCAGCGGACATGCTGGCCGAGCTGGACCGGGCACTGGAAGCGCGAGGGGTGGAGCTGCAGTTTGCCGAAATGAAGGACCCGGTGAAGGACAAGATGCGGCAGTTCGAGTTGTTCGAGCCTATAGGGGAGAAGGCCTTTCATCCGACGGTGGGCGCAGCGGTGGATGCCTATCTGGAAGAGAGTGGGGTTGATTGGCAACCCTGAGTTTCCTGGGAGCCGGGCTTAACCGCTAAGAAGCCCGCGCCGACTCCGAAGCCGGTCAATCCAGATCAACATGCCGCTGGCGTACACCGATACCGCCAGAAACAGCGCCATACGCACCGCAAACGCCTTGTACACATCCTGCCCAGCAGCACTGTCCTGCACCGACTGCCCCAGCAAGATCAGCATGGTCGTCAGGCAACTGACCCAGTATGCCGGGCTCTGCCGGCTCAGCACCGCCTGGTACAGGCGCCGCGCCTGCCAGAGGGCGAACAGCAGTACCCACAAGAAGAACATCCACAGGTGAACGAACAGGCTCAGCGCTACCCATAGCGCTATTGCCAACACCCCGGCAAGCAAGGTTGAACCGATCAGCTCTCGGCTCGCGTGCCGCGCGCGGGTTTCGCCTGCTTGTTGCCCCACACTCACGGCCTTCATGATCAACGGCATGTACTGGTCAGGGGCGATCAATGCCAGCAGAAAGGCTGGCATCACGATCAACGTGGCACGCAGCGCCACCCAACTGACATGCTCGCTGCCCAGCAGCGGCGGCACCGGCTGTGCTGGCGCATTGGCAGGTTCGGGGAACAACGAATGCGCCACTGACGTGCCCAGCACTGCCAGCAGCATGCCTTTGGCCAGCGCTTCGACCACCGACAGTGCCAGGGTGAAGTCACTGGTACCGGCAGCGGCGATCATGGTCAGGCCGATCACCAGCAGGTTGGCCAGCAAGCCGTTGCCGCCCTTCAGCGCATAGCGCAAGGTCAGGAAAACACCCACCCCGACCAGTAACACCCCGGCCAACGGAGCATGGCGCAACAGCGGAATCAGCAGCAAACCGCTGCCGCATGCGAGCAGCACCAGTAACGCCAGGGCCGGTGCTGCACGCAGGGGCAATGGCTGACTGCGCATGGCCAGCAACAGCACCGCAAACACCGGCGCCAGGATCGGCACCGGCAAGCCGATACCAAAGCTCACCGCCAGGCACAGCGCCACGCCCCAGGCCAGGCGCAGTGCGCGCAGGCGGCGCAATTCAATAGGCATACGACAGCCAGCTCATCAGCCACATGAACAACCGGCCCAGCAGGTTCATTGGGTTACCTTCGCTAGGCAGGGCCATGACCTCGGCCTGACCACCGACCCGCAGCACGGTCTTGTCCTGAAGCTGGTCGCGCTCCAGCTCCACAATAACCGGGAAACGCTGCGCCGAACGCAGCCACTCGCGGCTGTTCTTCACGGTCGGCAGCGTACCCGGCGGCGTGCTCTGGCCCACGCTAACGCCGTAGCCAATGCTGCGTATGCGCCCCTTCAACACGGTGCCAGGTAGCGCATCGAGCACTACCAGCACCGGGGTATCAGGGCGCAAGCGCCCGAGGTTGTTCTCGGTCATGTCGGCACTTATCCACACGTCATGGATACTGATCAGGGTCATCATCGGGCTGCCCGCCCCGACATAATGGCCAACGTCTGTGCGCAGGTCGGTGATCAGCCCGTTCGCGTCGGCACGCACCACGGTACGGGCAAGATCCAGGCGAGCCTTTTCCACATTGGCCGCAGCGCTGCGCAGTTGGGCGTTGTCATCCTGTGCCCCGCCCTGCTGCTCACGGGCGCGCTCCACCTCAGCACGGGCCGCCGCCACTTGGCTGATGGCCTGGTCGCGGTTGGCCTGGGCGCCTTCCAGGCGGCGCACCGACACCGTACCGGGGTCTTCGTCAATCAGCCGTTTGAGGCGCTCGGCGTCCTGCCGCGCCTTGCGCGCGTTGGCCTGGGCAGCCACCAGCGCTGCCTGCGCCGAATCGATGCCGGCGGTACTGGCCCCAATCTGCCGGCGCACGGTATCGAGGTCGGCTTCGGCGCGGGCCAGGGCAATGCGGTATTGCTCCTGATCGAGTTCGAACAGCACATCGCCCTGGCGCACCTCCTGGTTGTTGCCCACGGCCACACGCTTGATCTGCCCGGCCACTTCGGCGGCCACCGGGACCACGTAAGCCTGCAGGCGGGCTTGCTGGGTGTATGGCGTAAATCGGTCAGCCAGCAAGTACCAGAGCAGGCTGACGGCAATCAGCAGCAGCACCCAGCGCATGCCGCGATCCGGGGCTGACGGGGGCGGCGTTGGCGTGGCGTCGCTCATTCGGTTTCACCTTGTGCATGCGCGGTGGGGGCTGGCTCGTCGAGCAACTCGCCCCAGTCGGTGCGTTGTTGCATTTGTTGGCGGGTGGCTGGGTCGATCGGCGCGCGGCTGGCATCCCAACCACCACCCAGAGCCTTGTACAAGGTCACCAGGCTGCTGACCGCGTTGCCACGGCTGACCAGGTAACCGTCCTGTTGCTGCAACAGCAGTTGCTGAGCATCGAGCACCCGCTGAAAATCGGCGAAGCCTTCGCGGTATTGCGAGCTGGCCAGATTCAGCGAGCGTTGCGCAGCCTGAGAGGCCTGGTCGCGAATGGTTGCACTCTGCAGCGAGCGCACCAGCCCGCTGGCAGCATCGTCGGCCTCACGGGCGGCTTCGCGCACGCCCTGCTGGTACAGCTCGATCAGTTGCTGCAAGCGGGCATCCTCCACGCGTACGGTGTTCTTGCGCCGGCCATAGTCGAACGGGTTCCAGATCAGGCTTGGGCCAGCAGCCAGGTCGAAGGTGTCGGGCAGATGATTGGCCGATAAAAAGGTCCAGCCGATACTGCCGAGCAAGCTCAGCTGTGGATAAAGATCGGCCTCGGCCACCCCGACCAGTGCCGACTGCGCTGCCACTGCCTGCTCGGCGGCGCGGATGTCCGGGCGGCGCTGCAGCAGGCTGGCAGGTACATCCTGCAACACTGCCCGGTCAGGCAAGGGCAGCTGGCCATGGCCGACCGCCAGCTGCGGCAGCGGCCCGGGCGGGCGGCCGAGCAGCGAGCACAGCACATTGCGCAGGGCATTGAGCTGGTTCTCGAACTCGGGAATGGTGGCCAGGGTCGCCAGATATTGAGTACGCGCCTGCTGCCAGTCGAGCTCGTCATTTTCGCCGTGGCGGAACAACCGCTCAGTGATCTCCAGGCTACGCGCCTGACGCTTGGCGTTCTCTTGCGCGATAGCCAGCCGCGCTTCGGCGGTACGCAGGGCAAAGTAGGTGTCGGCCACTTGCGCACGCAGCAGCAGCATGGCGTCGGCGTAGTTGGCCTGGGAGGCGAAGTAGGCGGCGTCGGCGCTTTCGATGGCGCGACTGAAGCGGCCCCAGAAGTCAATTTCCCAGCCGATGTCGAAGCCCACGCTGGATTGCCAGAACACTGAATCACGGGCCGAAGGCGTACCAGACTGATTCTGCTTCAGGTACAGGCTCTGCGCACTCAGTTGCTGCAGCTGCGGATAACGCCCGGTCTGCACGATGGCCAACTGGGCACGGGCTTCAGCGATACGCAGGCCAGCCACGCGCAGGTTGGTGTTGTTGGTATCGGCTTCGGCTATCAGCGCATCCAGCGTCGGGTCGGCAAACACCGCCCACCACTGGCGCAGGTCGGGGGCCGCCGCGCTGTGCCCTGCCTGCTCCAGCATTGGCGTGCTCCAGCCGTCCAGCCACGGCGCTTGGGGCTTCTCGAAATCCGGACCAACCTGAGTGCAACCAGCCAGCACCATCAGCAGCCCCAGGCCATAGCAGCGGTTGGGCATGGCTCAAGCGGCGGGTGGTGCCGGTTGCTCCGGCACCTGCAGCGCAACCCATTGCCAGAACAGCACGTACGCCACGCCGAGGATTACCGGGCCTATGAACAAGCCGATGATGCCTTTGACCACCATGCCGCCCAATGCCCCGATCAGTACCACCGGCATCGGTACATCAACCCCGCGCCCCAGCAGCAGCGGCTTGAGCACATTGTCGGCAAGGCCGGCGACGAAGGTGTAGATGGCAAAAATGATGGTCGCCACGGTAAAACCTTCGACGTTGAACATATAGATGATCACCGGCACGGTAACCAGCGTCGCCGGGGCCTGTGCAATGCCCAGCATGAGGATGGCGATGGCCAGCATCCCGGCACCGGGAACTCCTTTGACGACAAAACCGACACCGATCAGCAACATCTGGATGAAGGCAATGCCGATCACCCCTTGCGCCACCGCGCGAATGGTGGCGGTGCACAGCTTGGCCAAGGGTTTACCGCGCTCTTCGCCTGATACCCGCATGGCGATACGCTGCGCAGCGATTTCACCGCGATCACCGAAGGCCATGATGACCCCGGAAATAATGATTGCGCCGATGAACAGCAGGAAGGCCCCACCGGCGCTGGCAGCAGCGCCCAGCACCGTTAGCCCGGCCCCCTTGATCTGGGGCATCCACTGGTTCAGCACACTGGCCATGTTTTCGGAGGCCGCCAACCACAGCGCATGCACCTTCGGCCCGATCAGTGGCCAGGTCGCCACCGGATCAGGCGGGACCGGCACGCTCCAGGCGCCGCTCTTGAGTAGCGTCACCAGGCTGTCCACCGATTCGCCGATGGACATCACCACCAGGTAGATAGGCACCAGCAGCACTACCAGAACCAATAGCACCAACAGCGTCGCCGCATAACCTTGCCTGAACCCGGTGCGGCGTTGGATGCGGCAATGCAATGGGTACAAGGTGACCGCCAGAATCACCGCCCACAGCATCAACTCCAGGAACGGCTGGAACACCTGAAAGGCGAAGGTCACCAAGACTGCCACCAGGCCTGCCTTGATGAGCACATCGAGCAAGCCCCGCGAAAGGGCGCTGTCCAGCCTGGAACTCGACTGCATGATTCACCTCCCGATATTCAATGCGCCAGCAAGGCGCAATTCACTGGCCCGTTTCAGGGGATGCCTGAGCAGGGCTGTCATCGCGCATCTGCCGCGCCAGGGCCATCATGACCAAGGGCACCACCGCCATCGACAGGGTGATGGCCAGCACCAGCAGGTCGTGTACCTGCGGGGTGAGTACCTGGTGCTCCAGCGCCAGCTTGAACACCACGAAGGCGAACTCGCCCCCCGAAGCCAGCACCACGCCCAGGCAGAGCGCCTGGGCCTTGTTGAGCCCACCCATCGTGCGCCCCAGGCCATACAACAAGGGCAGCTTGATAGCGACCAGCAGCAACGTCAGGCCCAACACCATCAGCGGCATGCCGAACAGCAAGCGCAGGTCGGCACTCATACCTACGCCAACGAAGAACAATCCCAGCAGCAGGCCTTTGATAGGCTCGATCTGGGTTTCCAGTTCGTGGCGAAACGGCGACTCAGCCATCAGTACGCCGGCCAGGAAGGCCCCCAGCGCCATTGACACACCCACATGCTCCATCAACCAAGCGGTGCCGAGCACGACCAGCAAGGCCGTGGCGGTCGACAGTTCAGGCAGGCCCGAACCCACCGTCCACTTGAATATCGGGGTCAGCAGATAGCGGCCAAAAACAATCAGCACACCAATGCCGACAACCACAGCCAACAAGGGCCAGGCACCTTCGTCAGCGGTGCTGACATCGCCACCGAGCAACGGCACCACTGCAATCAAGGGAATGGCGGCAATGTCCTGGAACAGCAGGATGGCCACGGCCAGGCGGCCATGAGGTTTGCCCAGGTCCTTGCGCTCGGCCAGTACCTGCAAGCCAAAGGCGGTGGACGACAGCGCCAGGCCCAGGCCCAGGACGATGGCGGCAGGTTTCGATTGGTCGAACAGCCAGAATGCCAGTAGCCCAAGCAGTACGGCGGTCAGCCCCACTTGCAGACTGCCGACGCCAAATAGCGCCCGGCGCATGGTCCACAGACGCTTTGGGGACAGCTCCAGGCCAATCACGAACAACAGCATGACCACGCCCATTTCCGACAGCCGCGCCACGTTGTCCGGATTGCCAAGCAGGCCAAACACCGACGGACCAATCAGGATACCCGCCAACAGGTATCCCGGTACTGCGCCCATTTTCAGACGCTGCGCCAGCGGTACCAGAAGCACCACAGCCAAAAGGAATACCACCGTCGCCTGCAGCAGGCTGCCGTCATGTGGCATGAACTCGTACCTTCGCAGCTCCCGGCAGGGAGGGGTTCAGAAGCGTTCTTCGACGAACTTGAACGGGTAGGCGACAGCCTTGTACTTGCCGATCTTGCCGCGTTTGGGCAGCTTCACGTGCTGGTCGCGGGTTATGTCCTTGTAGGGAATACGGCTGAGCAGATGGCTGATGATATTCAACCGGGCGCGACGCTTGTCGTTGGAATTGGCCACGAACCATGGTGCCCAAGCGGTATCCGAGGCCTGGAACATATCGTCACGCGCTTGGGTGTAGTCATCCCAGCGGGTATACGACTTGAGGTCCATCGGCGATAACTTCCACAGCTTGCGGCCGTCGTTGATGCGATCCTGCAGGCGCCGGGTCTGCTCATCGGCGCTGACTTCAAGCCAGTACTTGATGAGGATGATCCCCGAATCGACCATGACCCTCTCGAACACAGGTACACCGGTCAGAAACTTGTCCACTTGCTCGCCAGAGCAGAAGCCCATTACCCGCTCAACGCCCGCACGGTTGTACCAACTGCGGTCGAAGATCACCACTTCACCTGCCGCTGGCAGATGGCCCAGGTAGCGCTGCAAGTACATTTGGGTCTTTTCCCGCTCGGTCGGTGCGGGCAGCGCCACTACACGAAACACCCGCGGGCTGACACGATCGGTAATGGCCTTGATGGTACCGCCCTTGCCGGCGCCATCGCGGCCTTCGAAGACAATGCATACCTTCAGGCCCTTGGCCACCACCCACTCCTGCAGCTTCACCAGCTCTACATGCAGGTTCTTGAGCGCTTTTTCGTAGGCCTTGCCGCCCAACTTTTCTGGTTGCTCCTGGGAGCGCTTCTTCCTGGACGGCTTCGACATGACACTCTCCTGAAGGCGAATGAAGAGTCAGTATGGTCGATTAATGCCAGTTTGCCGCTTCGCTTGCAGATTGATGGGGGCTGCCATCACTTCACAAATTTCTGAACTGATTATTTGCCGCCAGCGATTTTTCCCCTCGCCAACCGCCACCAGAATCGCTTCACCACAATCACAATAAACCGTGAGGCCACTCCCGTGGACCAGACACTTCAAGTGCGGCAAGCCGCCGCCGACCTCGTCGCGGCGTTCGCCAGCAACGACACCGCCCGCTATTTCGCCTGCTTCAGCGAAGACGCCACCTTTCTATTCCACACCTTGGCGCATCCGCTGCTGTCGCGTCGCGCCTATGAAGAGCTCTGGGCCCAGTGGCAGGCCGAGGACTTTGCCGTGCTTGCCTGCGAGTCGGGGAACGCCCACGTAAGCCTGCACGGCGACGTGGCTATTTTCATGCACGATGTGGCCACGCGTATCCGCATCAGCGGTGAAGAGCATCCGTTGAGCGAGCGCGAGACCATTGTCTTCCGTCGCCATGGTGACCAGTGGCTGGCCTGCCACGAGCACCTGTCGGTCGTAACACCGGCCTGATCACACTTTACGCGGCGCTGCCGCCCTGCCATCGCACCCACAAAAAGGCCCGCGCACTGCGCTGGCTACAACAACCGCGCTGGAGCATCACCATGAGCCATTCGACCGGTATCGAGACCAACGGCGTCGAACAGATCCCCGCCGATCAACGCGACGCCTCCCCGCTAGACCTGTTCCGCCTGATCTTCGGCGGTGCCAATACCTTCGCTACCGCCGTACTGGGCAGCTTCCCGGTGCTTTTCGGGTTGTCATTCCAGGCCGGTGTGTGGGCGATTCTGCTCGGCGTTGGCATCGGCGCGCTGATCCTTGCACCGATGGGGCTGTTCGGCGCGCTTAACGGCACCAACAACGCCGTTTCATCGGGTGCGCACTTTGGTGTACACGGGCGCATCGTCGGCTCGTTCCTGTCGCTGCTCACGGCGGTGGCGTTTTTCTCGCTCTCGGTGTGGAGCTCGGGCGATGCATTGGTCGGTGGTGCCAAGCGCCTGGCCGGCCTGCCAGAGACCGACCTGACCCTGGGCCTGGCCTACGGCTTGTTCGCGGTGCTGGTATTGGTGGTATGCATCTTTGGCTTCCGCTTCATGCTGTGGGTCAACAAGATTGCCGTTTGGGCCTCGAGCCTGCTGTTCCTGCTGGGCATCGTCGCGTTTGCCGGGCCCTTCGATGCGGGCTACGCAGGCAGCGTCAACCTTGGCCAGGCGGGTTTCTGGGCTGCGTTCGTGGGCGCGGCGATCCTGGCCATGAGCAACCCTGTGTCGTTCGGTGCGTTTTTGGGTGACTGGTCACGCTATATCCCGCGTGAAACACCCAAGGCGCGCATCATGCTGGCCGTGATCGCGGCACAGGGGGCGACGCTGATTCCGTTCCTGTTCGGTCTGTGTACGGCCACCCTGGTAGCCACCCAGGCACCGGACTACATTGCCGCCAACAACTATGTCGGCGGCCTGCTGGCAGTTGCACCTAGCTGGTTCTTCCTGCCGGTGTGCCTGATTGCGGTGATTGGCGGCATGTCCACCGGCACCACTGCGCTGTATGGCACCGGCCTGGACATGTCCAGCGTGTTCCCCCGCTTGCTCAGCCGTGCCGGCGCCACGCTGCTGATTGGCGTGCTGGCGATCGGCTTCATCTTCATTGGCCGCTTCACCTTCAACCTCGTGCAGAGCGTATCGACCTTTGCCGTACTGATCATTACCTGCACCAGCCCGTGGATGGTGATCATGATCCTTGGCCTGATTACCCGCCGCGGCTTCTACCACGCTGACGACCTGCAGGTATTCACCCGTGGCCAGCGTGGTGGCCACTACTGGTTCCTGCACGGCTGGAACTGGCGCGGCATGGGGGCGTGGATCCCCAGCGCGGCGGTTGGCCTGTGCTTCGTCAACCTGCCGGGGCAGTTCGTCGGCCCACTGGGTGACCTGGCTGGCGGCATCGACCTGAGCCTGCCGGTCACGCTGGGGCTGGCTGGCGTGCTGTACCTGCTGTTGCTCAACCTGTTCCCTGAACCTGCTGGCGTGTATGGCCCCCTGGGCCCGCGATGGGTGCGTTGCAAAAGCACCGCGCATACGCCTGTGACCACTGCCGAAATGGCCTGACTGGAAACCGACCATGACCACTTCCCACTATATCGCCGGCCATTGGGTCGAAGGCCAAGGCAGCGACTGCATCAGCGTCAACGACCCTGCGCTGGGGCAACCGTTCGCCGAGCTGATGGCCGCCAGCGTGAGCCAGGTCGACCAGGCCGTGGCCGCTGCCCGCAACGCCCTGCCCGCCTGGAAAAGCACCAGCGCCAGCGAACGTGCCGCCTTCCTGCGTGGTTTTGCCGAGCAGCTCGGGCAGCGCCGTGAAGCGCTTGTCAGCGTGCAGATGCGCAATAACGGCAAACCGCGTCACGAAGCGGAAATCGACCTGGATGACGCCATCGCCACCTTTGGCTATTACGCCGAGCTGGCCGAGCAGCTGCCATCGAAAAACCGCTCCGTGCCGCTGGCTGCGCCGGGTTTCACCGCCCGCACCCGCCTTGAACCGGTGGGCGTGGTCGGCCTGATCGTGCCGTGGAACTTCCCGTTGGTGACCAGCGCCTGGAAGCTTGCCCCGGCCCTGGCCGCCGGGTGCACCGTGGTGCTCAAGCCTTCAGAGGTCACGCCGCTGATCGAGCAGGCCTACGGCCAGATCGCCGACGCCTTGGGCCTGCCGGCCGGGGTACTGAACATCATCAACGGCAAGGCCGAGACCGGCGCCGCGCTAAGCAACCACAACGGCCTGGACAAGCTGTCGTTCACAGGTAGCAACAGCGTCGGCAGCCAGGTGATGCGCAGTGCTTCGGCGCAGTGCCGACCAGTGACGCTGGAACTGGGCGGCAAGTCGGCCATCGTTGTGTTCGAGGATTGCGATGTCGACCAAGCGGTGGAATGGATTGTTGCCGGCATCAGCTGGAACGCCGGCCAGATGTGTTCGGCCACATCGCGGCTGCTGGTACAGGACGGCATTGCCGATGCTCTGCTGCCGCGCTTGCAGGCGGCACTGGAAAACTTGCGGGTGGGTAATCCTTTGACCGAAGAGGTCGACATGGGCCCGCTGACCAGCCAGGCGCAGTGGCTGAAGGTGGCCAGTTACTTTGCCACGGCGCGCGAAGAAGGTTTGCAGTGCCTGGCTGGCGGCCATGCACTGGACCGTGAAGGCTGGTTCGTCAGCCCGACGCTGTATACCGATGTGCCGAAAGACAGCCGCCTGTGGACCGAGGAAATCTTTGGCCCAGTGCTCTGCGCACGGCGCTTTACCACCGAGGAGCAGGCCATTGCCGAAGCCAATGACAGCCGCTTTGGGCTGGTCGCCACGGTGTGCTCCGCCGACCTGGAGCGCGCCGAGCGCGTGGCCGATGCGCTGGAGGTTGGCCATGTGTGGATCAACTCGGTGCAGGCGGTGTTCGTCGAAACGTCATGGGGTGGCACCAAGGGCAGCGGGATCGGCCGTGAGCTGGGGCCTTGGGGGTTGTCAGCCTATCAGTCGGTCAAGCATGTGACGCGCTGCCTGGGCTGATATCGCAAGGGACCGCGTTATGGCACCGGCTCTGCCGGTGTTCGCGGGTAAACCCGCTCCTACAGCGGCCTGTGTCCAACCCCCGGTGTGTGTCCACCACCAATCGATGGTAGGAGCGGGTTTACCCGCGAATACGGTGGCGGCGGCAAC